>JBCBJE010000038.1:0-12779 GCA_038523735.1 Cyanobacteria bacterium J06626_18
GCTAATCAAGTCATTTCCGTGCGTGTAAGCCACCTGAATAATGCTGCCAGGGGTGTATTCCTCAATTACCTGAGCAAACTCCTGCTGATTTGCATCGATAAGGAATCGAGTTTCCTCTCCGTTAACCGTTTGACCAACGCGGATACCATCAGTGTTGTATTGATAATTAATGTTAGTCGTCGTTCCGTCTTCCGTAATCGTGGCACCCGCAAGTTCGCCCTGAATATCCCAGTCATACACCTCAACAACGATACCGTTGATAAGTTTATCGAGGCGATTCCCTGCTTCATCGTAGGTGTAGGTCGTAGTCTGGCCGTTGATTTCTTCCTGAATCAGTCTGTCATTGTCGTCGTAGGTATAGGTCGTCGTGCCATTGCTATCGGTCTTCGTGAGGATATTCCCTGCATCATCGTAATTGTAAGCTGTTGTTTCATCCCCAAGCGTTGAGTCAGTCACCTCGACTTCCATAACGCGGGAGAGCACATCGTAATCATATTCAGTCACTCGTCCCGTACTATCAGTTTCGCTAAGGCGGTTGCCTACATTGTCAAAGGTGTAAGCATAGCTTGCGAGAACATCACCATCGCCATCGACGGTAGTCAATTCTTCAACGCGGTCACTAACGTCATATTTGCGGGTTTCAACAACTCCATTAGCAAATGTTGTTTGAATCAGATTATCCACCGCATCATAATCGTAGTCGGTAACTGCCCCCTCTCGGTCTGTTACTGTATCGAGGAAATTCAAAGCATCGTAGGTGTACTGAACCGTACCCGCAGGAGTCGTTAAAGAGACCACGTTACCGTCAGCATCATACAGATAGGCAATCTCTGTGCCATCGGGGTCGATACGGCGAGTCAGGCGATCAAGGCCATTGTAGGTAAACTCTGTTAAACCACGTTCATCTTGAGTCGTTGCGATTTGGCCGGTGGGAGTATAAGTAAAGCTTTCTACAGCTGTTCCATCGGCCAAACTGGTTGCAGTTAGTTGCCCTAAACCGTCATAGGCATGATTCAGGATATCGCCATTGAAGTCGTTGGTTTGAATGAGGTTGCCAACCGCATCGTAGGAGTTAGTAAAGTTTTGTCCTAGAGGCAAGGTCGTCGTGACAATATGATCGAGGGCATCGTAGGTAAAGGTAGTGGTACGTCCTTCTGCGTCGGTTTGTTCAATAATATTGCCGCTTAGATCCCGTTCGTAGGTAGTCTGATTATTCAAAGCATCTACCACGCCAATCAAGCGGTCTAGAGCATCGTATTGGAACTCAGTTCGGTTACCGTTGCGGTCAATCATCGCAGTTTGCCGATCCAAAGCATCGTAGACCAAGGTTTCGATGGTTCCGTCGGGGAAGGTCGTGGTCTCTAATAAACCTCGGTCATTGTAGGTAAACTCCGTACGTCTTCCCAACGCATCAACTGTTGCAGTGCGCTGTCCTGCGGCATCATACTCGATGGTGCTAGCATTGCCTAACGCATCAGTGGCAATTGTGAGGCGGTTTTCATTGTCATAAGAAAACGTGCTCGTAACCCCTCTTGGTGTAGTAAGGCTGATAACATTGCCACGGCTGTCATAGCCAAAAGTCCCTACCCCCCCTTCAGAATCGGTGATTTGAGTAATCAAGCCGAAGGTATTGTAGTCAAAAGTCGTAACATTGCCTGACGCATCTGTTACCTGTACAAGATTCCCGGAATCATCGTATTCATTGGTTACGCTATTCCCTTCAGCGTCAGTAGTTTGCGTTAGATTCCCATCGGCATCATACTCGTTGGTGGTGGCAAACCTTAGTGCATCGACCGTTGTCAAGACCTGACTGAATTGGTTGTAGGTAAAGGTAGTTGTGTTTCCGAGAGGATCAGTCTCAGTGAGCATATTACCCCTGGCATCATAGGTAAAGGTGGTGATGTTCCCTAGAGGGTCCGTGGTACTGGTCAGATTGTCGTTCTCGTCGTAGGTGGATAGGGTAATCCCCCCTTCCGCATCGACTTGTTGCACCAAATTACCGCGCTCATCGAAGATAAAGGTGATGGTGTTCCCCAAGGGATCGGTTACGGTTTGTAAGTTGGCTCCGTCAAAGGTTACATCTAGGGCATTACCATCTGCGTCAATTAGGCGTACCAGTCTTCCCTGGTCATCATATTCGTTGCGAATGCCCCCGCGACCTAGTGCATCAATGATGTCACTCAAGTAGTGGGGCAGTTGTGGCTCTTCATAGACCAGTTCTGTTGTGTTGTCTTCCCTATCAGTCACCGTGACCAAATCACCGCTGACATCATAGCCATACTCAATGGAGTTGCCTGCTGGGTCAACGATTTCGGTAATGCGTCCCTGACCGTCCCGTAGGAATTGGACCGACTCGCCAGTGGAGCTGAAGATACCGTTATCGGTGTAGGTCAGGGTGTTGCCGTTGCGATCAGTGACGTTTTCAAGGCCATCGAACTGGTCGTATTGGTAAGTTGTGCCGTCCCGAGTGGTGAGGCGATACTCCGATGGGTTGTAAGAGAAGAAGCTGAAGAGGAAGAGGCCTACTGTGCCATCTGACCGGACACTGAGCGGCACATTGTCTACTTCCAGCGTGTCAAATACCCCTGGTTCAGGTACGAACCGAGGTGACCAAATCGGACCAAACAAGCTGAAGCCAGTCACCACTGGATCAAAAGTGAAGGTCACCCGACGGCCCTCAGGGTTCGTCAGGGTAACGGTGCTACCCACTTCAAAGGAATTCTCTGTGAAGAAGCTGAAGAGGCTGGATTCAGTAACAGGGACAGACTCTTGAATCTGCGCATCTTGTTCGCCAAGGCTCCAGCCAAAGCCGAAGTCACTGCTGCGATTCGCCTCAAGGCTGTCGTACACGCGGGTAACTTCGATAGGCAACCCTGCGACAGGCACAGAGAGATCGACAAACTCTTGAGTGAAGCGCCCTGGTTTGAGGTCACCAGCAATGGAAACCGTAGTCCCCTGAGCATTCACATTTCCGCTTAAGTCGCCGGTCACGACTCGCAAGAAGTAGTTGCCATTCGCGAGTAGCGTGGGATCAACTTGGCCCAGCACACCATCCACATTGCCAGTTCCTTCAGCCAAGACCCGATAGTCGGCATCCGGTGCCGCTGGGTTGTTGGGATTAACTAAATCGATTGGGGCAATTTCGAGGCGATAGAATTCTAGACTGTCATCGTCAACCGTGCCGATGATGTCGGTAGGTGTTGTGATGACAGACCCAGAGCCTTCAAACTGAGTGAGGTCGAGTTCTGTGACAGGTCCTGTCGTGTCAGTGGGGTCAGTGACTCGAATGGTGAGGGTTTGGGTACTCGTATTGCCGTTGGTATCCGTTGCCGTCGCTACGATGTCTACCAGTCCCGCTTCGGTGAACTGCAGAGCGGCTCCATTGATAGCACCGCTTCTGATGTCACTGGAATCAAGCGCAACGGGAGTACCATTTACTGATAGCTCCAGACTGGCCAAGCCCTCACTATCCACGCCTCGAATTTGCAGATTGAAGTCTTCGCCAATAGCGACCGAGTTGCTGCTGAAACCAAATTCAATTTCAGGGGCGCTGCTACCGCCGCCTGGAACATCGCTGGTCGTGATGAGGAAAGACTGGCTGGATTGAATGCCATCGGCGTCGGTAGCCAACACAGTTACGGGGAATGAGCCACTTTGACTCGCATCCACTGACCACTCAATAAGGCCCGTCACGGGGTTAAGGACCATGCCTGTGGGGAAGAATCCTTCGCGTAGGGCATAGGTCACATCCGTGCCCTCCGGATCGACCGCTTCAACCCCGTACTGGTAAAGCTCTCCAGGGGTAGCCGTGGTCACCGCTTCCGAAGTAAACATGGGCGATTGATTTCCCACAACGATGCGCTGATTACCAAAGTCAACGTCTGTGAAGACTTCACCATCCACGATGGTCAATGTCTGAGCTTCCGGCGAGGAGGTTTGCACCCAACCGGGTTGCAGCTCTTCACGGATGACATAGGTCCCAGGGTCTAGGTCGGCAAAGACGTAGCCGCCATTGTCATTGGTCAGCGTGAAGCGCTCATTGGCATCCCGCTCACCATCATTGTCAGTATCAATGTAAATCAGCCAGTCTTTGAGCCCTGGCTCGGGGGAGCCTGGGTCAAGATCCCGAATCCCATCACCATCCAGGTCTTCCCATTTCAGACCTCTAATCTCACCGTTGAGCGGATCTGTTCTTTGAACATTGCCAAAGTTGATATCTTCTACAACTTCACCGATGCCCAGCTCAATTTCGTAGAAATCAGTGGGAGCGGTTTGTGCGAAATTGAGGGGAACGATCTCGCGGATGAGGTAAGTGCCAGTGTCTAAATCCCGGAAGCGGTAGCGACCGTTCGCATCAGTCTGCTGATTGGGTTCATTGATATCAATGCGGCCATTCTGGTTCAGGTCCAGATAGACGGTAACGCCCTCTAAGTTGGGCTCATCGTCATCGAAGACGCCGTCGCCGTTGAGGTCTTCCCATTTCACACCGCGAATTTCACCCGTGCGGAGCTTGTTGCCGAAGTTGAAGTTGTCGGCGACTTCACCCTCGGCCACTGTCACGGTGTGGAAGCCGGGCAGAACCACAGTGGAGCCGTCATCTAAGGTTGTTTCTTCGCCAAATGGGAAGGTCTGTCCAAAGCCGGATTGTTGAATTTCGCGTACTTGGTAAGTACCTGCTGCTAACCCAGTGAAGCGATAGTTGCCGTCGGCATCGGTAACTTGGGTAGGCTCGTTCTGATCAAGCTGACCGTTCTCGTTCAGGTCAAGGTAGACGGTAAAGCCTTCCAGCGTAGGCTCAACAAAAGTGCTATCGCCTGCATCCAGGTTGCTGAAGACGTCTACCAGTTCCTCGGCAGTGACAAAGATCTCAGCATCGGGGTCGACGTTCTGGAGATCTCGCAAAGATGCATCGGACCCCACCCCAAAAGCTGAGATATTGACCCCTAGCACCGACAAGCGTTCAATTTCATCGGCAATACTGCCGCCACGGTTCACCTCACCGTCAGATAGGAAAACGACGTTACCACTACCTACGGGGGTGTCTACTGCATTGAACGTGTCTTCAACATCCCGCAGGGCAACTTCAAAGTTGGTTCCCGTGTTGTTACCAACGCCAAAAGCTCCCGATCGCAGCGATCGCAAAATATCCTCAACATCCGAGACACCATTGTCATCCTCATCCGCCAGCGGCGTGGTTAAAAGCTGCACCCCGTCAGCCGTCGTATTCATGTCGGCCTGAGCCGCAAAGCCAGAGAACACAACGATGCCCACCTCGGCGGCGGCGCCTAGTCCCTGAGCCACCAGCTGATCATTCAGCGCGATAAAGCCCGCAATTTCGGCATCTAAGCGGGTGTTAGCTCTACCGTCCCCGTTAAAGTCACCAATATCAGATCCGACAAAGTTAAAATCGGCACTGCCCGAAACATCAATCACAAAGACAATATCGGGGTTGCTGCCCTGCACCAGCTCAGTATCGCGAATACCGTTGGCGTTGATGTCTTCCCACTTGAAACCAGTAATTTCGCCCGTTCCTGTAGGGAAAACAAACGCCTGGTTGCCAAAATTGACGTCTGCAATAGTTGTGTTGCCAGTGAGTTCAACGGCAGTGAAGAAACTCTCCGGAGCGGTTTGTTCAAAGCCATCAGGAACCTCTTCCCAAACCAGGTAGGACCCTGAGGGGGCATCCTCAAAGCGGTATTGGCCGTCACTATCGGTAACTTGAGACGGCTCCCCAGGATTCAAGAAACCGTTTTGATTCAAGTCGAGGAAAACGGTGATGCCAGCTTGGCCGACCTCTGAGCCATCCAAAGCAGCGTTGCCATTTTCATCCAGGAAAACGGTTCCGGTAACGGTATTACTCGCAGACGCGGCGGTGATATTGAGGGCGATCGCGGCACTATCGGTTAACGCCCCGCCAGCCCCAGTATTACCCAGGTCGCTGACAGTCAAATTCAGGGTATCTTGGCCATCCAAACCAGCAGCACTGCGATAACTCAGCGTATCCAGAGCCGCATTGATGTCAGTCAAGCTGCCGGTGAAGGTGAGTGCTGCATCGTCAGTCCCATCACCACTGTTAAAGGTCAGTCCGGCAATCTCACTCAGGCTGAGCCCCCCTTCAGTCACCGTTAGCGAAACCTCCAGTTCACCTGCAGCAACATCGATATCCGTAACACGGATGCCACTAATCGGTAGAGCAGTATTGTCAGGGGTCGTCTGTGCATCCGGTACTGTCAGAACAGGGGCGTCATTAATGGGGGTGATGGCTAAGAAAACATGCTGCGATGCAGCCCCTCCTTGACCATCCTCAACCCGGTAAGCAAAGATGCCCGCATCGCCATTGGCATTGGGTTCAGGCACGAACTGTAGCACCTGCAGTTCATCGACTGTCAGCACTTGGTTAACGGCAACCGGGGTTCCATCCGCTAATTGAACCGTGCCCTGAGCCGCTAGCGGCACTTCGGTGATGGTAACGGTCAACGCATCGCCATCGGCATCAGTCGGCGCCCCAATGTTCAGAGCGGTGGCGCTACTGTCTTCATCGACCGTTAGCGTTTTATTCGGCTCGACCACAGGCGGCTCGTTGCTGCCACCTCCTGGAATAATGCGGAAGTCACCCTCAGTCAGGTCTTCAGGTTGCACACCTGACAGCGTCACCAGGAACTGACCCTGGGCCTTGACAACGGTGTCGCGCCCCGAGCGACGCAATTCGAGATCGGCAAATGCATTGACATTAGGCAGGCGGTCAATCACGATAACGTCCTGACCAGGCTGAAAATCGCGGACGCGACTCGATTCAGCCGGAAAGTCTTGAGACGCTACCCAAAATTCATCGCGACCGTTACCGCCAAAGGCTTGGTCAGGTCCTTCATAAATCAGGAGGACATCATCGCCGTCCTCACCGGCGAGGTTGTCCCGACCCAAGCCGCCATCGAGACGGTCATTATCCCGTCCGCCAAACAGGCGATCGCTGCCATCACCGCCCTCCAGCACGTCTTCGCCATCGGCGCCCCGGATCTGGTCATTGCCCGCTTGGCCGCGCAGCACGTCATTACCACGCCCGCCATTAAGGGTGTCGTTATCCGCACCGCCTTCGAGGCGGTCGTTGTCATTGCCTCCGGCGAGGTTGTCCCGACCTAAACCGCCAAAGAGTTCGTCGTTGTCATTGCCGCCCTGCAGACGATCATTGCCCTCGCCACCTTCGAGAATGTCGTTGCCGCTGCCACCACTGAGATTGTCAAGTCCTGCCTGACCTCGAAGGCGATCGCTACCGTTGCCGCCACTGATCTGGTCATCACCTGCTAGACCATTGATGACATCATCCGAGCCACGGCCAGAGACTTGGTTCCTGGCATTATTGAGATATGTAACGGTGTCTTCGCGGACACCTGGGTTTCTAGAAGTGTTGTCATCAGCAACATCGTAGGCATCCACAATCTCGGTTTGCCCCTCGAACAGGATGTTGCCAACTCCGTCAGAGAGGTTGTCCAGATTTGTGAAGTCAAAGTTCTGCAGAATGACTTGAAGACCCGGAACTCCCGCAAAAGAGAGGACGGTGTCTTGGCCATCGTAAGACAGCAAGAGATTTTCAGCTGTCAGATCGTCCCCTTCAAACTGCAAAATATCGGCCTCTGGCAGCAAGGCTGGATCGCCAGTGCTACCGCTTCCCACGCCTCCAAAGTCGGTGATGGTATCGGTCCCGCTATCAGGCGCGAAGATGAAGACATCCTGACCGCCCATCCCCGTCAACACATCATGGCCAGACTGCCCTTCAATCACCTCACTCGCTGAGGTGCCTACCAATGTCTCATCCGCTTCACTTCCTACCAGAACCGCTTGAGACGTCAGTAGCGAGGCCAGTGAGCTAACGGGTTCATCCAGGAGGACAGCAGCATTCGCAGCAGCACCCACAGCTGTATCCGGTAGAACACTGGCATCAGTGTAGCCATTGGTGAGGTCCAGTTCCCGCGTAGGGGCGATCGCAACCGTCGCATCAGAGAAGACTGATTCGTTGAGAGGCATAAGTATTTAGGTTTTTAGACTACTGATATGTGAGATGCAAGCAACGTCAAAGAGTCGGAATTTCAATTACTTCAGGACATCCTCAATGTCGTCTGCGAGAATATCTACTAATCAAAATATTTCCAGAGAAAAACTTACCAGATCAAAGTTTTAGAGAAGGTTATGGAAGCGTAGAGTTTATACAAACTTTACAGAATGATCTCGTATTTTCCGAAATACACGTTTCAACCTGGAGGTGCTTGAGCAGCACAAACTGTAAAGTCGGCTATGAGTCTTGATAATCTAGAGGCTTGCTGGCGGCAAACAGGGTTTTTGGAGGGGTGGCGCTGCCCCCTTGTGATACCGATTCTGTGTGGGGCAGCTACACATTTCGTCCAAGGCGCACAGCCCGCCGTGCGCCCTTACAGATTCTTGATCTGTAGCCGTGATTTATGGAAATGGCATGAGATATTGATTGGTTCGGGAGTCTGGGGAGTGTTTGAGCCGTATTATGATGCTTCCCGTACTGCGATCGCTTCAATTTTGAGCGGCAGAATGTTGCAGCAAGAGACCCATGTCCAGGAGGAAAATCGTCAGCTTGGTATCGCCTTGTGGGGCGATCGCGACATGGCTGGCAATGCCCAAGGTGTCAGCCCGACGATAGGCTTCTGGCAAAACGCGAATGTTGGCAGGTGGCATATCTATCAGCGTTGGAGCCCCTGCCGTCAGCAGGCCATGCAGTTCTTGGTTTGGGTCCTGGACCACAATCAAGCAGGGCCGAGTTGTAGCAGCTGGGCTGGGGAGGGGTGATTTGAAGAGATGTTGGTGCAGGTCAATGACTGTAACGTCATGATCGTCCATTTGGGTCACACCCACAGCGTTTAACCCATTACTGTAGATAGCCTTGTAGTAAGTCACCTTGTAAATTGATTGGAGCGGTAAGGCCAGAGTGAGGGTTCCAACTTTGAATGTGAGGAGTTGCAGCGGTGGGACAGTGGGTTGACGTTTGCGAGCCTGCAGGCTTCCCTGTCGCTGCAACTCAGAGGAATGATTCTCCATGGTTTTCGATATCGCTCAAGCGCTTGTGATGTCAGTTTGCGAATCACCTGTAGTCCTCACTGCATCACCTGTAGTCCTCGCTGGACCTTGATACGTACCTTTATGGAATTAAGTCCTTCAAAGTGCCGATAAAGTCTTGTTCCAGGAAAGGTTTCGTAAAATACGCCGCTGCTCCAAGCTGAATCGCGAGCCATCGATGCTTTTCACTACTACGCGAGGTCAGCATGACAACCGGAATATCGGCTATCAGAGGGTTTTGGCGACGATAGCTGAGGAATTCAAACCCATTCATGTTAGGCATTTCGATATCACAGATGACGAGCTGCACAAAGGGCGTTTGCTCTAGCTGATCGAGCGCTTCCTGACCGTCGCGAGCTTGAAACACGCGGAAGCCGACCCGTTCTAGGGAGAGTGCTAGGGTCCGTCGCAGTGTTGCCGAATCATCTACCACCAGCAATGTCGGAGCTTGTTGAATCGTCGGAGCTTGGGTTTCCTGGGCCGGGGGCATTGCTGAGGGCTCGAAATTAATCCGGTCAGCCGCGATCGCCACTGCCCCGTCGAGTCGGAAGTTCAACAGCGCCGAACCATCAATCACAGGCACCAGGGTACCGTCGCCCAAAACAGTACAGCCATAAGCGTAAGGAGGCGGAGCGATCGCCGATCCAAAAGGCTTGACCACCAGTTCTTGCTCGGTGATGATACGGTCCACTTCGATCGCATAGGATTGGCGCTCACGCCGCAGCATAAAGATGGGGGCACCCCAATCGGCCGGTGATGGCGCGACATTTGCCAACAAATGCGTCGGCGGTTGCTCAGGCATGGGGCAGCGATAGTTCAACAGCTCTGAAATGGGATATACCGGCAGGATATTTTCTTGCCATTGCAGAAATCGCTGCGAGCCCAACTGGCGAATTTGGTCGGCTTTGGGCGTTAGAATCTCCTCCACACTGTCAGCCGATATCGCTAGGGCCACTGGGCCAGACAGAAATGTTATAAGCTTGGTAATCGTCAGGGTAAGCGGTAGCTGCAGCGTAAAGACCGTGCCCTGTCCGGGCGTCGAATTCACCGCCACCTTGCCGCGGATATCCCGCAGTTGCGCTCGTACAACATCTAGCCCCACGCCACGCCCCGACAACTCACTCACCTGCTGAGTGGTGGAAAATCCAGGTTCAAAAATTAGCTCATAGATTTGCTCAGCAGGCATAGAAATTGCCTGTTCTGGAGTTAGCCAGCCTCTTTCAATGGCGCGATCGCTGATCCGGTCTAGATCTAACCCCCGACCATCATCAATGATTTCAATGATGGTTTGATTCCCCCGGTGATAGGCGCGGACCTCAATTTCACCCTCTTCGGGCTTACCCTTGCGGAGTCTCGCTTCGGAGGGTTCGATACCGTGATCAAAGGCATTCCGCAACAAATGCAGCAGCGGATCGTATAGTTTTTCCAGAATCGCCTTTTCGACCAGAATGCTAGCCCCCGTCAGCCTCAGACTAGCGGGCTTTTGATAGTTGATGGACAAGTCGCGAATCATCCGCGGAAAGCGATTCAGGATCTCGCTCAGCGGCACCATGCGCGCCCAAGTCAGGTCATCGCGAAGCTGCACCAACATTTGTCGCTGGTGACTCAGCTTCTGGTCCGATTGCTTGGCAAATAGTGTGACATCGCCCACCCGCTCTTCGAGTTGAATGACGTCCTCAAAAATCTCCTGAAGCTGGAGATGGAGCGCTCCATAGCTATCCATTTCCAACGAATCAAACTCCGTTGACCAAGGGTTAGACAGAGTCTCGGATACACTCTGCTGAGGTTGTTCCGACTGACGCCGACGCTCTGGTGCAATCAGCATTTGGTCAGACACGGTGCGAAGTTGCTGGATGCGCTCTTGAAACCGCGAAAACTGCCCCAAAAGTTCCTTCAGCGTACTTTGCAACTGGTCGTTATAGAGCGATGTGCCATCCCGGTTGATAGCCAACTCACCCACAAGGTTACTCATTTTCTCAAGGCGTTCGGCTTCGACCCGAACTGTCAGGCCTGGAGCCACTGGGACTTTGCCAGTAGGCATTGAGCTGAGCGGTGGGCGACTAGCGGACTGCGGGCTAGTGGGAGTGGGTTCTTGAGGAGCCACTGTGACCAAATCAGAGGGCGAGTCCGGCATGATCGGTAAGGGCGCGGCTGCAGGGGACTGCCACGCTAGCTCTGTTGTATTTTCAAGCACCGGCAACTCTTCAAACATCTGCTCAACTGACTGAACCATCTCTTCGAGGGGTTCACTGGCCGGGCCTGATGAGGCATTGTCGGCTACAACGTAATCGGATCGAATATGGATGATTGAGCCGGAGTCGGGTTCGTCAGCTTCAGCCGCGATCGCAGGCTCATCCGCTGTTGCCTCCATAACCTCCGAGGAGTCTTCCTCATGGGAGAACGAAACAATATAATCTTCGCCGTCAATTCGGGGGTGAACATAGGCATCTTCCACCGCTTCAACGACTTCAGCTGGCAATGGTTCAGCAATGGCAGCTGATTCGCCGATGTCCTCTTCAGGTGGCGCCCATTCAATCCGATCCGGATCAGTCAGGTGACTTTCTTCCGAGGCATTTGCTGAAGGCTCATGGGCGTATTGATGATTGCCTACAGCCGCCTGTTCTGAGGCCGCATTCGACGACGGCTCCTCTTCCAGGGACGGTTCCTCTAAGTCAAATGCCGACAGGTCCAGTTCTGATAAATCAAATGCTGAAAAGTCAAACGCCGCCGACATTTCCTCTGTCGCCGCCGACCCAGACTGTTCCAGTTCCAAATCCAATGGCATTTCGTCGCCATCATCATTCAGGTCCTCATTTAATGAGGTGCGTTCTGCGGTAGGTCTTTCGGCGTCCGCTAAGTCCGAGTCGGGTAAATCCAAATCCGCCAAGTTCGAGCCTAAAAGTTCTAGACTCAGCCGCTCTGAATCTGAGCCTAGAGCGATGTCTGCTGTTGCATCAGACGCAGCAGGTACCGATACGTCCAAATCGCTGGACGATACTTCATTATTTATCGCTGATTCATCTGGCCAAGGTTCAGGCGTCTTCCATTCATCGAGCCCCCATTCATCGAGTTCTGATCCATCCAAAACGGATTCATCTGGCCCTGGTGCATCAGCAACCGACTCATCTGCAGCCGATTCCTCTGGCTCTGATGCCGCAACTTCTTCAAAAATACTCAGGTCAAGATCGCTGCCAAATACGTCTGCCAGTTGCGACAGCGAGATATCCATCTCTGGCTCTGGTTCCTCCTCCAGAACGAGTGCATCCATCAGGTCAGCAGTAGCCTCCGGCTGGGCTAGCTCAGCTTCCTGCGAAGTCGTTTGCTTCGTTGGCGCAGAAATCGCTGCTGCCTCTGGCAACTCTACTATTTGTGCAAGCAGATCAGACTCGCCGGCAGTTGCCAAGGCAACCAGTGCCGCGGAGGGAGACATGACATCTGCCGCGTTCGCTGCATTAGTTGCTGCCTGCTTGTCGTTCAGTACCCGCTGTCGGACGTGCTCAAAATCTTTCAGGGCGAGTTGGGCGATCGCCAGAGCCTGATCGGGGTGAAGGTCGAGGGCGCGTTGAGTGACTTCGGCAATCGCCCCAAAGTCAGGCAAATTCAGCAACTCGGCAAACCCGGCAAAAACTTCCGCCTGAGCCCGTAACTCACCCGCAACTTCATAACCATCGGGATTTTCAACAACCTCAGTTAGCCGTTCTAAC
>JBCBJE010000039.1:0-12588 GCA_038523735.1 Cyanobacteria bacterium J06626_18
CGTTGTTGAGGGCATCAACAATCGTTTGAAGCTGATCAAACGTTCCGGCTACGGGTTCAGAAATTTCGAGCGATTCAAATTACGCTGTCTGATTAGCTGGCATTTTCCTACTGTAGCTGCATAGTCAACCCGGTAGAGCCCGATGTTTTCGAGTTCAGACTTGATACAGCTAGCCGCCCCTTCGTTAGTTCTCAGGCACGAATTTCATCACTGGGTTATGGAGGATGGTGATTGGAAGCGCTTTGAGTCTGGCGCAGTTTTGGCCGATGGTGCTCAATAACCTACATAGGGTTGTCAATCCCTTCATAACTTGGTTGGAGCAGATGGATTCTGACGAACGTAAACGCTTGATTTTCTTCAAATCTCTGACCAATAACCAACGTCGCAATCGTGAGACACTCCTTACGTTAGTCGATCCGGCATTAGCGCAAACACTTGGATCGGCAACTTGCATTTATACGCCCGAATCACATGACATCATCGCGAACTTCCTGCCTATAACCGCAAATGGCATCGGTGTAAGAGCTAAAACACGTCCGTTAGGCTACCACTATGCTGAGGTCGCTTGGCCTCAAGAGGCGTTGAAACAGGTCCAGCAAATACGAGGCGTTGATCTCAACACAAGTTGTTATCTGCTAATTACTTCACCCAACGGTATCCGTCAGGGCAGCACTGGATACTGGGTTCCCAAATATCCACTATTTGTTGTCGATTTTGCACTTGCCAAACGCTTAATTCCTCAACTTTGGTCAGTTGCTGAACACTTCCTAGCAATTATTGGTTGCCAACTTGAGTTTGGAATGATTATTGACCACTACTGCGGTTACGTAGAAAATGACGTCAATCCAGACGAAATTGTCTACGAGGTGGCCTGGTGGCCTGCAAATGCTGTGTGAAAGATTACACAGCCGATGACATCTCTAATCCGAAATCGTTACAGTACAGCAAGCGACAATTTTCAAAGAGATGTCACTGATTACTGTACGAACTGAGGGGTTGTACTGCGAGGCGGGTGATTTCTACATCGACCCATGGCGACCTGTGGATACTGCCCTGATTACCCATGCTCATGCTGACCATGCACGGTCAGGATCGCAGCAGTATTTTGCCACCGCAATCTCCGAAGGCATTCTCCGCAAGCGACTCGGTGACAAGATTGCTTTGCAGGGTGTGCAGTACGGTGAAAAATTCAAGTTTGGCGACACCTGGGTCTCCTTTCACTCAGCGGGCCATGTGATGGGTTCAGCCCAGGTTCGGGTGGAATCGAAAGACGAAGTCTGGGTGGTTTCGGGGGACTACAAGCGCTGCGCCGACCCCACCTGTGAGCCCTTTGAGGTGGTGCCCTGTGATGTGTTTATTACTGAGGCTACGTTTGGTTTGCCCATTTACAAGTGGGACAGCGGCGAGGAAACTAGCCGACGTATTTATGAGTGGTGGCAAAGTGATTTAGAGCGTCCCTCAATCTTGTTCTGCTATTCCTTTGGCAAGGCGCAGCGGGTGTTGAGTGAGCTGACCAAACTTACTGATCAGACGGTGTACGTGCATGGGGCGATCGCGGCGCTGAACAAAATCTATGAAGCGCAAAACATCCCCCTGCTGCCTACGGTTTCAACCTCAGATGTGGAACGCAGTCATAAATACAAGGGAGATTTGATTCTGTCGCCGCCTTCGGGGCACCGCTCAAGCTGGATGAAGCGCTTCAAATCCCCACAAACAGCTTTTGCGTCGGGTTGGATGGCGGTGCGGGGAGCGCGTAGACGACGGGGTTACGAGCGCGGTTTTGTGTTGTCGGACCATGCCGATTGGCCAAGCTTGATTCGCACAATTCAGGCGACGGGGGCCAAGCAGGTGTATGTCACCCACGGGCAGAATGATGTGCTGTCTCGTTACCTGCGGGAGGTTTGCGCGATTCAGGCCGAACCGCTGGATACGCTGTTTGAGGGTGAGGGGGATATTTAGGGGACGAGTTCCAGGGGACGGGTTCCTTGGAACCTAAGCCGGACGGACCCGCATTAGGGGTTGGCCAAACTCCACAGGTTCTGCGTTGTCCACCAGAATCTCGACAATTTCGCCAGAGACCTCAGATTCCAACTCATTCATCAACTTCATCGCTTCAATGATGCAAACGGTCTGCCCAGATTGAATACGATCACCAACCCCTACAAAAGCAGGCTCTTCAGGAGCTGGGGATCGATAAAACGTCCCGACCATGGGTGAGGTGATTTCCAACAAGTTAGGGTCTGCCGCACGCGGTGGTGTGGCTGGGGGAGTAGGAGGGGCTGCGATTGCGGAAGGGACCTCGGCGACGGGAACGGATGCCGGTTGAATGATGGAGACCGTCTCCGGTGAACTGACCAAAGGCGTTGCCCCCGGTTTTCGTAGCGTCAATTCGAAGTCCGAACTTTTAAGCGTCAGCTCGGAAATATCCGTCTGGTTCAACGTCGAAACCAGCTCACACAGTTCACTGAAATTGAGTTCCACAAATTGCACTCCCTACCAACAAGATGAAGTCGAAGCTTCACCAGTCAAAGCACCGATCCTCCGAAATACGAGGCTATTCCCGACCCAAATATGTGTCATTCCGGGTGTCAATCTTGATCCTTTCGCCAATGGAGATAAAGAGCGGCACCATAACCTGAGCACCCGTTTCCACAATGGCTGGCTTGGTGCCACCCGTGGCCGTGTCGCCCTTCACACCTGGATCCGTCTGGGTCACTTCCAGCACGACCGAGTTTGGCAATTCAACTTCCAGAATCTGCTCATTCCAGCTGATGACGTTCACTTCCATCTCTTCTTTGAGATACTTAACGCGATCGCCTACCTGCGCTTCGCGCATGCGGACTTCTTCATAGGTCTGCATATCCATGAAGACCAAGTCTTCACCCTCACGGTAGGTGTGCTGCATTACCTTCTTTTCCAAGTTTGCTTGCGGAACCGTCTCCCCAGCTCGGAACGTTTTCTCGACGACGCTTCCCGTCTGAACATTTTTGAGCTTGGTGCGGACAAATGCAGATCCCTTACCCGGTTTCACGTGAAGGAATTCAACGACCCGCCAAACCGACCCTTCCAGTTCAATGCTGACGCCCGTACGAAAGTCGTTGCTGGAAATCATGACGCTGGCTACCTGTGGAGTTTGAACATTCGGCACTTCATTTTACCGTTCAGGGGCGAACTTTCCAGAACGCTTCTAAAACGCTTCTGGAGATGAACCGCCCTATGGCAAGATCAAGACGTTTGCTTACTGTGACGCTTCGAGAGCACTCCCATGCAACTACTCAATCGATGGCTGATGTCTATCGCCCTCGGCTTGCTTTTGTGGACTGGACTGATTGCCAGTGAAACCTTGTCGGGTGCTGCCTACACCCGCGTAAACGCAGCTCCTCTTGCATCGGCATGGGTAGCCTATTTGCCTCCCGGTGATGCGATTACCGATGGACGCGCATTACTTCGCTATTCGCTCCCTATTGACAATAAAGATATCCGAACCGTCCAATCAGAGTTGGAAGGGCTATCTAAATGGCTGCGGAGTCAGCGTTGGGGTCCAGTCAAGCGAGACGTCACCAAAATCAATAAATTCATTGGGCGACGGCAAAATGCCATCCTGGCCGGTGTCCCTGAAGAACATCAAGTGGAAGCCGCCGATGAGTTAGCCACGATTCGTGCTGGACTAGAGCTGATGCTCGCCGCCGCCGATAATCGCGATCGCGAAGCCATCTGGCAGAAACGACGTGAACTCTTGACCATCGTCAATACCATTGAAGAGACTATGGTCACGGGCTTTCCCTTTGAAGTACCCGCCGAGTACAGCAACTTGCCACAACTCAAAGGGCGTGCCACGGTTGAATTCGAGACAACCAAAGGGAAATTAATCGCTGTTGTGGACGGGTTCAGCGCGCCTGTAACCGCTGGTAACTTCGTCGATCTCGTGAAACGCGGCTTCTATGACGGCTTGCCTTTCATCCGCGCGGAAGACAACTATGTCTTACAAACCGGTGATCCGGAGGGACCTGATGATGGTTTCATTGATCCCAAGACGGGCGAATACCGAGCAGTTCCTCTGGAAGTTTTGATCAAGGGTGATGAAGCCCCCGTCTATGGTGTGACGATGGAGGAACTGGGTCGCTATCTCGAAGATCCGGTCTTACCTTTCTCCGCCTTTGGCACCATGGGCATGGCCCGTCCTGAAAGTGAGCCCAATGGTGGATCATCCCAATTTTTCTTCTTCCTATTCGAGGCCGAAATGACGCCTGCTGGTCTCAACCTTTTGGATGGTCGTTACTCCGTATTCGGGTATGTCATCGAGGGAGAAAAAGTATTGGACAGCTTGGGTCGCGGCGATCGGGTCATCTCTGCTGAAGTCATCGACGGTCTGGAAAACCTTGTCGAACCCGCGTAAGGTGAGCGTTGGGTACTGTGGGCATCCCGCCGCTAAATGCCGATATCCCAACGCCCACCCTGGAAATGGTGGGCAAACTAGAGTCCTCAATCAATAGCCGATACCCTGGTTGGGGACTTGCCTACTCTACGCCTACGGCGGCTGCCATACGTTGTTGGTCAAAAAAACCTTCGAGGGACCTGTCATGCGTCATCAGCCGACTGTGGCTGATATTGGTGAGCTGGGTCTGCTAGCGCGGCTTCAGCCTTTTTGTAACGCCGATTTGCAGGGCGACGATGCGGCTGTATTGTCAGCCTGCCCTGGAACTCAATCCATTGTTATCACGACCGATGTTTTGGTGGATGGCGTCCATTTCAGCGATCGCACCACTTCAGCTGAAGATGTGGGTTGGCGGGCGATCGCGGCTAACTTATCGGACTTAGCTGCAATGGGGGCCACCCCTGTCGGTGTCACAATCGGGCTTAGTCTACCGGGGAACACCCTTGTGGCGTGGGTCGAGCAGGTCTATCAAGGCATGAACGCCTGTCTCAAAAACCACGGCGGCACTATTTTAGGCGGCGATATCTGCCGTGCTTCGCAGCGCTCCCTAGCCATCACTGCTTTAGGACAGGTCACCCCTCAGCAGGTCATTCGCCGCAATCAGGCCCGCCCCGGCTACGCAATTGTGGTGACCGGCTATCACGGCGCATCGCGCGCAGGGCTAGAACTCCTGCTGCACCCAGATCATGGCCAAGGGCTGACAAAGACAGAACAGACTGGATTTATCCAGGCCCATCAGCGCCCGTCACCTCGATTCGACATGGTGAATTATCTCCAGGCCATGCGTCAGCCTCAATCCAAGCCTCGTTTTGAGGTGGCGGGCATGGATAGCAGCGACGGGCTGGCCAACGCGGTCCTGCACCTCTGTCAGGCGAGTAGCGTCGGGGCGCGGCTGCTGCGATCGCACCTCCCCATCCCCCCGCTGCTCACTGCCTGGATGGGCGAAAAAACGGCAGTAGACTGGTGCCTTTATGGCGGCGAAGATTTTGAACTGGTGCTTTGTCTACCGTCTGCGATCGCTCTCGAACTCACCGCTTGGCGACCAGAAGCCACCATCATCGGCACCATCACTGCCGACCCTGATGTCCTGCTAGTAGACAAACCTGATGCTGCATCCGGCATAGCGTTGACTTGGGAGAGCTGTTTTCAGCACTTTTAGAAAGGAAGCTGATGGTTCTTGGTTTTTGGTTCTACCCTGCGGGAAGGGCAAAGCCTTACGTTGATGGTTGGTGGTGTTGGGGCGAGGCATTCGGAACTCTATGCTCCGAATGCCTCGCCCTTACGGATTTTGCTTCCCCCTTTTCCCGTTCGACTGACGCTCACGGCGAAGCCTTTCCCCCCTTACCCCTATTCCATCACTCCCCTACTCCATCACTCCCTCTTCCCCTTTTCCCTTTTCCCACCACCCTCTACCCCAGCAGTTTCCAAGCCTTGTCCTTGTACTGCGGCGTTACAAGTTTGGGATGCAGAATTTCGGCTAAAATCTCGACGGAATCGACCAAACGGGGACCGGGGCGATTGAAGTATTGATTACCATCGACAACATACACGCGCCCGGTTTTGACAGCTCGCAGCAGCCTCCAGTGCAGTTGCTTGCTAAGAACAGCACTTTCCTGGATGGTCTTTTCCATGCTGTAGCCGCAGGGCATCAGGATAATCACTTCTGGATCAGCCTTGATCAAGTCATTCCAAGTGATCCAGGCAGATTGGTGGCCGACCTCTCCCAGTTTTGGAATACCGCCTGCGAGCGCGACTAGTTCAGGCATCCAGTTGCCTCCCGCCATCAAGGGATCAGTCCATTCAATACAGACAACAGAGGGTTTGTGAAGGATATCGTTGGTCAGAGACTTACAGGTGTCGAGGCGGGCCTTGAGAGGCGCGATCGCCGACTTTGCCTGAGCTTCACCGGTATCGCCCAAAAGTTCTTTAGCGACCCAACGGATATCGTCCAGTACGTCAGCTAACACGGTCGGCTGTAAGGATAGAATTTGTGGCGTGCTACCAGTGACAGCTTGCACGGCAGCTTCCACATCTGGCAGGCTAACAGCGCAGACCTCACACTGATCCTGCGTTAGCACATGGGTCGGTTGCAGTTGCTGGAGCAGGTCTGTGTTTACCTGATAGACACTCAGCGCTGACTGGAGCAAATCAGTGACGCGATCGTGAATCTCAGCGCTGCTGCCCTCAGGGTTAAATTTAGGTTCTGTACACGCCGGGAGGGCTTCGATGCCAGCAGGATAGTCACACTCGTGGCTGCGGCCTACCTGATATGCCGTTAGTCCCAGCAGATGAATAATTTCCGTTGCACTCGGAAGTAGTGAAACAATTTTCAAGGGAGTCATGGGCAGATGCCTCGCTCGACTTACAGAAACTATAAAGGCGATTTCACATTTCGCTCTCTTATGGCCTGAATAAATTAGCGTCTGTGAGTGACTAGGCTGGAATTTTCAGCCAGGGCGTCCCGAGTTAACAGGTCGCTTCGACTTCGCTCAGCCATCTGATGAAAGTGTTCCAGCTTGGTATGGTTGGATGGGAGGTAAGCAACCTTCCCCGCCCCCTATCGTCAGTCAGATCGTGTAACTAGTTTTCATGTTTTGGGAATTCCAGCTATGAATTCAGCACCCGCTTCGATCCTCAAGCATTATCGACGCTACACGCATGCATCGCTCCGAGGACTGTTCTCTGTCGGCAGTCTGTTTGTGGGCACGATCGCTGTTTTCTTACTGCAGACTCCTAAAGCTGGGGCACTTGAAGAAATCAAACTTTCCTACAGAGGTTTACAAATCGGTGCTCTGCCGGTCGAAGATCTCGTTAATTTTGCCAACACTGGTCAACCTTCGCAAAACATTCAAGCTTTGCTAACAGTGATTGACATGGAGCCGGACGCGGCATTTGCGCTACTGACCGACCAAACTGCGATCGACAACCAGCTCCTGTCCCAGGCAACTGAGACATTCATTGGCGAAAGTTTTCTACAGCTTGTTGGCACCACGGTAGAAGTCCCCGAAGCGCCGGGTCAAAGCTGGCAATACCTGCGGAATGCGCTGTTAGCCGCTGCTACCGACAATCAGGTCAGCGTTATTGAAGTGCTGCAAGCCCTGAACACCAGCGCCATCGTTGTGGATACCGAGAAAGTGGGCGAAGTATCTGAACAGGTGCGCAATGATCTCGCGGTGATACAGACCTTTTTTGACGAAGCGTTTTTGTAGGAATTCGGAATTCGGAATTCCACTCCATCACTCGTCTACCCTACTACCCTCACGATCGCCGCCCCTTCAGCCAGTAAGTCATCATTTGGCCTTTGCCTTTGACATCAACGAGACCCCGAGCTTCCAGAAGGTATTGGTTCTTGAGGCGTTTGTAGACGGCTTCAGTAACCTGGATTGCGTCGGCCACGCCCTGCGATTCCATGCGGCTGGCAACGTTAACGGCATCGCCCCAGAGGTCGTATGAGAACTTTTTAAGCCCGATGACGCCAGCCACAACCGGGCCAGTGTCGATGCCAATCCGGAGACTGAAGGGCATGTCGTCTTTACGTTTGAACTGAGCGATCGCCACCTGCATGTCCAGGGCCATTTCAGCAATTGCTTTAGTATGGTTGTCCATCGTATTCGGAACGCCCCCTACCACCATGTAAGCATCGCCGATGGTTTTGATTTTTTCGAGCTTATGCTGCTCGGCCAAATGGTCAAAGGCTGAGAAAATCTCGTTCAGCAGGTCTACTAACTCGGTTGGTAAAATGCCGCCGGACCAGCCTGTGAAATTCACAATGTCGGCAAAGAGGATAGTGGCATCGTCGAAACGATAGGCGATTGACTGCGTATTACGCTTCAGCTGATCGGCGATCGCAGCCGGCAAGATGTTCAACAACAGTCGTTCCGAACGCTCTTGCTCGATCCGCAGCGCCTCTTCAATCTCCTTACGGTCGGTAATATCGGTCAAAAAGCCCTCGATGACCGCGACCTGTTCGGTGTCGGCAGAGACCCGTACCCCCTTTTCGAGCACCCACTTCTCTTGGCCATCGGCAGTCAAAATGCGATAAGTCATCCGGAAGTTTTGCCCACCGGTCAGGGCCATATCGAGTTCACCCTGCACGTAGCTGAGGTCATCAGGATGGATAAGGTGCTCGAAAGGAATCGTTTGTTTTTCCAACAAATCGGCAGCTGTGTAGCCGGTTAGTTCATAGCAGCCGTCGCTAACAAACTCTAGGGTCCAGGTTTGGTCGCAGTGACGCCGATAGGCCATACCGGCTAGATTGCCGAGCAGCGTGGCCAAGGTACGTCGGCTTTCGCGTAGGGCTTCCTGGGCCTGTCGACGTTGGGTAATGTCGGCAACCGTGCCCTCGTAGTAAAGAATTTCGCCCTGATCGTCCATTACCGCACGGACGTTTTCGGAAATCCACATGATCCAGCCATCGGCACGATACACCTGCGATTCGAACTCAAAAACAGCGCCCTGAGTATGCAGTCGCTGCAGCATGGACCGACGCTGATCTTCATCCACATAGAGGCGATCAATATCGGTCACCTGTTCCATCATCTCAGGCGGACTCGGATAGCCATACATGCGAGCCATGGCTGGATTCACACTCAGATACCGCGCATGGGGACTAGCTTGGAACATCCCTTCAGCACTATTTTCAAAGATACTACGGTATTTTTCTTCAGCCTGCTGCAGCGCGATGTCAGCCCGTCTCCTTTCGGTAATGTCCCTCGCCACCCAAATGACTTTGTTATCTAGCATGGGTGAGATCACCGCTGCATACCAAGCCGTGTTATCAAAATCGTCAAAAGCCGCCTGTCCACTAGCATCACTGCTGCGCTGCCAATCGCCAACAGGTAGGCTATATTCCAATCGCACAGGTTTACGCGTATTTAGCGCCTGCTGGATATGGCGCATGAACAAACTCGCTTGGTAAGGCGGCAACACTTCATAAATCGTCCGGCCAACCCGCTCAGTATTGGGGCTAAAGAGAAGTTGAGAATTGGTGGCAACCATATCTAGATAGCGACCATTGCCATTAAAGACGGTGATCACATCGGTCATGGCTGCAAAGAGTGCCCGCAGTTCTGCCTCTGAGGTTCGCAGTGCTTCCTCCACTCGATGCCGTTCGCGAATTTCGGAAAGGAGACGATGATTGGATTCGGTTAACGCCTCTGTGCGGCGAGCGACTCGCTGTTCTAGCTCTTCGTTAGCGCGTTGTAAAGCCGATTCGGCTTCTTTACGATGGGTGATGTCCTCAACTGTGCCTTCGTAGTAGAGCACCTCACCGCTGTCATTTTTAACGACACGGGCATTTTCAGAAATCCAGATAATTGAACCATCGCGGCGATAGACCTGAGATTCAAAACTACTGATGCCTCCATCTCGCTGCAGCGCATGAACAAACGCTTGGCGGCGTTCCGGCTCAACATACAACTGCTGCTGTATGTTGGTCAGCTCTAGCATCATTTCATCGGCTGATGCGTAGCCATAGATGCGAGCAAGGGAGGGATTGGCACTGATGTATCGCCCATCCAGCGTCGTTTGGAAAATTCCTTCAACCGCGTGCTCAAAAATATTACGGTATTTCGCTTCGGCCTCGCGTAGGGCTTCTTCTGCCTGATTACGCTCGGTAATGTCGATGCCGACAGTGAAAGCTGCTTTTCCCTCGTTGTATTTCTGCGCAACAATCAAAAACTGCCGTTTGTCCCCCGCTACATGGGCTGACAATTCACGATAGGCCTCTGTCTGACTACTCTGGAAAAAGTCTTGGACAAATTGGTTAAACGCACTACTGGTATGTAGGAATCCGATGTGCTGACCAATGAATGCCTCCATCGGCATGTTAAAGATGCGGGCTAGGTGTTTATTAACGCCCAAGTAACGCAGTTCATCACTGATCCAGGAAACGATTCCCGGAACAGCGTCGAGGATAGCTTGCAGTTGGTCACGCGCTGTTTTGAGGTGCCTTTCAGCCTGAGTATGCTCGACGATCTCGGCAATCAGCGTCTCATTGGATTCTCGCAGGGCTGCGGTCCGATCAACACATTGGCGCTTCAGCTCGATAATCTCGCTCTGTGTCTCAATCAAAGACTTTTGCTGCTCACGCAGCGCCTTTTTAAGTTGAGACACCTCACGTTTGAGGGCGAGGTTCTGCTGACGCAGATCTTCGCTCCCTTTGGCACCATCAACCTCATTACGAGATGTAGGACTGTTGTCTGTCTGCGATAGCGGCGATCGCTCACTCATAGTGTTGGATGAAGTCTGCTCAAACAGCTCAGTCAAATAACCTCACACAGAAAACGGTGCCCCCTCAGTATTAGCGCCAGAATGGCTACTTCGTTTGGGTGACTTCGTCTCTCATGCCAGTTGTCTTTCTCAAGAGTGTTGGAGAAGGAGAAATAGTCTTGGTTCCCAATTAGTCATCCATTCCTCGGAGAGAAATTCCGGCTAGTTTTAGGAATTCTACATGAGTCTGAGGCAGGCATGGGAATAGCCTGCTTTTTTGATTGATTTGCCTCCATTCTGACTCAAGATAGGCAAAGTTGGGGCATGGGTATCTATTTGAGCCGGGAATTCTGATGAGCTCAGCATTCAGGCGTCAGAATCCAAGCTTCAACCTGAACGCTCAGCCGTGGGCATAGCCTTGCCGGAGGGAATACGGAGTCAGGAGTCAGAATCCCTATGAGGATAGCAACGTGTAAGAGTATGCTGACGAAGTAGCGGATCAGCTTGGCAGGTGTGTGAGTCAGTGAAGGCCCTAGTAATTGGTAGTGGAGGCAGAGAACACGCACTAGCGTGGAAACTGTTGCAGTCAGCTCAAATTGATGAGGTTATGTGCATTCCAGGGAATGGGGGAACAGCCACCCTACCGCGATGCCGTAATTTGGGGCTAGCCCTCAATGATTTTGAAGGCATTGCCAGAGTTGCTCTAGTTAATAACTTTAGTTTGGTAGTGGTAGGCCCCGAGCAACCCTTAGCTGATGGCATTGCCGATTACCTGCGCGAGCAAGAGCTGATTGTTTTTGGGCCATCACAAGCGGGAGCCCAGATTGAAGCGAGTAAAGCCTGGGCTAAAGCGCTGATGGAGGAAGCCAATATTCCTACGGCCCGGTCGGCAACCTTCAGTGATGCTGCCGCTGCTATTGCCTACTTACAGGGCCAAACAATGCCCATCGTTATCAAGGCTGACGGTCTAGCTGCCGGTAAGGGCGTGACAGTTGCCCAGTCCTATACCATGGCAGTGAAAGCGATCGAGGACGCCTTCAGCGGTAAGTTTGGTACAGCGGGCGATCGCGTAGTAATTGAGGCATACCTTACCGGTCAAGAAGCGTCTGTCTTGGCTGTGACCGATGGCGAAACAATTTTGCCTTTAATGCCCGCGCAGGATCACAAGCAAATTGGTGAGGGGGATACTGGCCCTAATACAGGTGGCATGGGGGCTTATGCACCCACGCCTGTAGTGCCTCCCGAAATCCTGGATCGTGTGCAAGAGACGATATTGGAACCTGCGATCGCAATCCTGCGCCAGCGCGGGATCGACTATCGCGGCGTCCTCTATGCTGGCTTAATGATTTCTCCTGGTGGTGAGCCCTCGGTAATTGAGTTCAACTGTCGCTTTGGTGATCCTGAAACCCAAGTCGTGCTGCCCTTGCTCGAAACCCCCCTGGATGAGATTCTATTGGCCTGTGCCGAACGCCGCTTAGCAGCGCTGCTACCGATCCAGTGGAAGCCTCAATCGGCAGTCTGTGTGGTGGCCGCAGCAGAGGGGTATCCCAACAGCTACCAAAAGGGCATGACCATTACAGGGCTAGCGGCGGCTGAAGAAGCCGGAGCCTTGGTTTTCCATGCGGGGACTCAGCTGCACGGCAACCAGATCAAAGCCGGTGGCGGTAGGGTCCTCGGTGTGACTGCTCTGGGCGACTCGTTCGACAGCGCTCTGGAAACCGCCTATGCAGCGATCGCAGAAATTCACTTTGAGACCATTTACTACCGTCGTGATATCGGTCATCGAGTCCGCTAAGCGATCGACTTACGAATAACGTGCTCATAGCAGTGGAAGCAGAAGTTCGCGACTGTGTCGCGCCTGAAACATCGTGTCGCTCCCTACTGTGCCACAGTCAAACACACGCACATCCAGCACAGGAATCGCAGCTAAAAGAAGACTATCC
>JBCBJE010000040.1:0-12559 GCA_038523735.1 Cyanobacteria bacterium J06626_18
ATCTGCTATTGCAGGTTAGAACGCGAGTTCTTGATGGGGATTGGCGCTCCACTTTCGAGCGATGGTATCCCGAACTGAAATCTCAAGCGGCTTGAGGAGATGGAAAGAGTATCCCACTTTCCCCCACTTTTTTTCACTCTCGAAGGCTGGGGCGGAGAGTACGTGGAAAGTAGAGAAGTTAGCGTGACATCAAAATCGTAGAGACCCCACTATGCCTGAGTTTCGTCCTGGTCAAATCATCCCCCTGCGGTACAAAAGCCGCGAACTAAAAGCCATCATCATCGACCCCGACGGCTTAGGTGAGGGCAAACCCTCCATTGGGCTAGGGTTTCGAGGCATGGATCGGCACACCAACGTCCCCTCCAATACCCTCTCTCAGAGGGTGATCCAAAACGAGGAGGGTACATACCTCAAACTCCCATCAGGCAAGCTTTTCAGGGTGATCCAAATCGCTGGAGAAGATGGCAATTCGTATCGCACCATCGAGGCATCCGACTGGGTGGAGCTAGCAAAAGATTGGGCTCAGAATCCCGGCAAGCTCCGGAAGCCTGCCCGTGATGGTCTGATTGAGTTTCTAGCCTGGTTCGCCGCCGAAGGTGTCTATGCCCAAGCGTACACGCTCCTCAAGCGCGTCTATACCCGCGAGGATGATGAGCGGGTGCAGCACTGGCTGCTCTCGCGGGAAGCTGGGAAGCCTGCCCGTGTGGATTGGAGCTTTGAGGTGCAGGACAAAGACCCTCGGGGTCGCTACGGCCACTGGACCAACTATGTCTATCGGGGTCTCTTTGGGATGGACGCCGCCACGATGAAAGCGGTTTGGGAAGCGCCGGTCAGCGGCAGCAGTCGCATTGCTCGAAACTATATTCCGCAGGCAGTAGGGCTAGAAGCGGTGGCCTATTGCGAGAAGACGGTGGCCCACCTGGACTTGGATGATATTGAGCAGGCTCACGATCTCGCGATTCAGGCTACACGGATTAAGTTTGCCAAGTACTTTTTGATGGGATGAGGGGAGTGTCTCTTTAAAACAAAAAGTCGGGCTGAAGTCTCCACTTAAGAAGCTCCAACCCAACTCGTGCTCAAGGAGCACACGCGAGTCTACAGGATGTTTATAGAGTCGCCCAAGCACTTCCTAGCCACCAGGGGGATAACTTCAGCAAAATTCAGGTCTTACGATAAGTCCAGTGTTTCCACGCAGCTGGCCCACTGGAGAAGACACCATCAGCCTTGTCCAATTAAACGACCCCCGATGCACGAGGCACCAGGGGTCGTTTGATGTAGCGAGTTCTGTATAGTCGCGCTGCGCTTGAAGCACTGATATGACCCTACGATGCCTCAGATAGCGGTTCCGGGAAAGACGTTCGCGGCCAAGTTCACGGAAACGGGATGCAACCTGCGATCGCATAAAGCTTCGGCCAAATACCCTCCTGCCAGGACACTTCCCGTCAACCTCACTATTTTGATTTATAGACATCCACAAGTTTAGACATCGAGACATTCAAACATATTTAATTCTAGACATCTCGATGCCTATAAACTCCCACCTTTCAAAGGCAAGGCGATTGAATCAATGAATTCTAAAGCATCCAGCCTTTTAGCAGAGTCTTTGCACAACGCATTTCCAAAGCTACAGACCCCTAGTGCTTCAGACGTCTATAATTAAAGACATACAGACATATTTAAGTCTTGACATCTAGAGCAGTTATCTCTATCCTCAAGGCAAACTTACCGACAGACCCTTGTGAAAACCTGTTCAGCCATTTCCCTCTCTGGGGGCCAGGGGAAGACCACCACGATATTCTTCACGGCTTTGCTGCTTGCCCGCCAGGGTAAGAAAGTGCTTGCAGTGGATGCTGACCCCCAAGCCAACCTCACCTTCTACCTCGGCCATGAAGTGCAGGCCGATGAACCTAGCCTATTTGAAGTGCTCACTAAGCAAGTGGATGTGGAGGATGGCATTTACGAAACTCAGTACGAGAACCTGTTCATCATCCCTGCCGACCGGGGTCTGTTTAAGGTGTCCGATTTCCTCAGCAGTAGCGGAGCCGGAGCCTTCATCCTGAAGCAGCGGCTGCGAAAGGTGCAGGATCTGTTTGATTACGCCCTAGTGGATGTGCAACCCTCGCGATCGCAGATCTGCCTATCGGCGGTGGGGGCCTCCCATGCCGTGCTGATTCCGGTAGAAGCTAACGTGAAAGGGGTCAACTCTCTGGTAGACACCCTGGATTTCCTGGCCGAACAGGCGGATCTGGAAGCCTTCACGGGCAATGTGCTGGGGATTATTCCTTTCCGCGATCGCTGGGTGGGCAATACCCAAACCCTAGAAGGTCGCCAAAACATTGAAGCGATGAAGGAGTTCGCCAACGACATTCCGGTACTGGCCGCTATCCGCGAGTCGGAGAAGTTCAAGAACGCTACCCGTCAAGGCAAGCTCCTCAGCGATATCGACCAGCCCGATTTACAGTACCCTTTCGAGCAAATTGTTGAGGCGTTAGATCATGCCTGATACCGATGCCCTCGATCGTCTGAGAAAGCGCGAGCGTCGCAAAGTTCCCCCACGAGATCCGTCTCTCAATCCTGGAAGTCCAGACACACAGACTTCTGGACATATAGAGCCTGCGATATCTACACCTGCGATATCGCAGGCATCTAAGAATCTAGACATACAGACCTCTGGACCTACCGAATCTGCAGCCGTCAACGCTGAGCCATCCGCACTTGCAGATATTCAGACATCTCCCTTTCCAGACATCTCTACTTCGAGAGATCCAGAAGTCGAGATGTCTACAAGCCTTCAGACGCCAGAAACTTCTCCAGTCTCTCCCACAGAGTCGTCCGGTGAAGAGCTGCGGGTGAAGCGAAGCACGTTTCGCATGGAGGAAGGGCTGACGGAGCGGCTGCACAGTCTCTGCCGGGACCAGAAGATCAGCCGTGAAGTGCTGATGGAGGCGATGTTTGAGTATATGGAGGCCCATCCAGAGGCGTTGCAGGTGGTGCTGGGGGTAGCGAAGGAGAAGAATGCGTATCGGCAGCAGGTCGCGAATCGGAAGCGGGCTGAGGCGATGATGCAGAAGTTTGGGAAGTGATGCTGCCCCACCTCATCCTCCGGCTGAGGCACATGGATTCAACCATCACCAAACCGGAAGAGCCACAGCACACATACAAACAGGTAGGCTACCAACCACCCATAAAGAATGAACTCGAGCAAGGTGTTGTATACAGGAATTATCTGTTGCCTGAACAGTGTAGACAACAAGCCCAACAGCAACAAAGCAAGGCCGGTAATACAGAATACGTATCCCCCATAGACAGCCAGTTTGCCAGTTAAACGAAAAGTGGGCTTTCCCAATCGCTTAACCTTAATGGCATGAAGTCCAACGACAAGGTATGGAGGGCCTAATGTCAGAGGAGCCGCAAGCGGATGGGCACTGGCACCTGTTTGAGCTAACAGCATAGGTTCCATAGAAGTTAAGCCTTAGTGATATCTAATCCTTGGCCTGATCTCTGATGCCATTCGAGTACCCGAGCTTTGCACTTCTCTATTGTTGCCAACCGCCCTCAGCTAGACCTCAGGCATATCCAACCTAATCCCAGGGCACCGGTTACGGTGGGAACTAAAGCCCCTCAATCCCAAGCAACCTGAACGTCGGATTCACTATTCAGCAGGGGAGGATGGATGCGTCGCATGACCGAAGAAATATCCGAACACCAAAAGTAGAAGATCTTGTAGCTCGAATGGGACCGGTGTCTTCATCACCATGGCGACTAACAAAGTAAGGGATGCCATGGTGATGAAGACCACGCCGATTAGAGTGGCGGCAGCGTCTTTCTGAAGCAAGGAAAGCGCTATCTTGAATCGCCCTTCCAGGAGCTTCAATTTCTCCTTCTCTACTTGAATCCGGAGCTGTTCCTGCTCCTTGCTAGATTCGATAAGTTGTTCTTCCAACGTTTGAGAGCTCGCCCTTAACCCTTGCAGTTTATTCGTCAACCTCAACTGAGAGACTTCATCATTGCCCCCCTGTAGCGATTCGCTTAAGGACTGGATGCCATCATCCAGCTTGAGTGCCTCGAGGCGTCCCACAATGAGGCTGCGGCGATTCAGCAAGATAGGACGAACTACCGCATCGAAGCTGAGGGTTAGGCCCGCATACGAAAAGCAATATCCCTGCGACTCACTTTGCCTAACTCGTAATGATCGGAGTGAAGGTGGATGCTTGAGGTACGCATCAATTCGCTTGAGGCTAGCCTTGAGAGCTTCGAGCGCTTGCCGCTCAATGCTTGCCACACCTAGCTCCAGAGAATCTAGCCGCAAGTGAATGAATCTGAGAACCTTCTGCGGGACGGGCTCCCGCTCTTTAAGTCGGAATACCATAAGTCTGTATCCTCCCAATAGCAGTTTTGTTGACTAATGACATCAGGCATTAAAAGAAATCCTCGAGTGGCGCTTCCATAGGTGCTACGAATAGATGTAGAGAGCGCCGGGCTGTAATCAAGACTCGCTGTCCCTCACGGATAGACCTTGCGCCATCGCAGTACGCCTGCCAAGAGCTCCCTTCATACAAGACCCGCCCCTTTTTGCCGGGGAGAATCACTGATTCAGCTCGCCCAAAGCCCAAATTGCCTGACAAACCTGTCCCCAACTTCTGAATCGCAATGGGGTTACCGTGCTCGTCATATTTAATGATCAGGCACTCGTCCTGCTTTAACTGCCTGGGATTAATCACAAGACGTTGATTGCCCCAAACAGACCTCCGTGAGCTGTTCCGCTTAAGTACTTGAAGAAACATCAGCACACCTCATACATTCAACAAACAGACATCAAATACACGTCGCGATCGCTCACACCATCAAAACCTGACCACCAGTCCACTACACTCTGGGAAATGTCTCCGTTCAGATGCCCTTCATGTCATCGTCGAGACCGAATAGCAGGGAGTGAGCAAGCCCCACAATCTCCTTACGGGGGCCACGGGCGATAAATTCGGGTCCGCAACCTTCTGAGCTACCATCGAGGCCCCACTGTCCTCTATTGGCATGCAATGGGGTTTCAGACAGATGTAAATAGCCGGACTCCATACGGTACAGAAACAAATCGTCGGCGATCGCTTGCAGACTCGCATCCAGATCATCCAGTTCTTGAAGCTGTAGATGATCGACACATAGCGATCCATCAATTTCTTTCGGCCCAATCTCCAGTTGGGAGAAGCGCCCAAACAGCTCCGGAAAGGAAATACCATACCGTTCTGGCAAGCGAGCAATTGGCATCCTAAGGCTATTAATTTCAGGGCAATTCACAAGTTTAGCGGTCATCTTTTATATCTCCGTGGGAAGTAGGTTTTGAACACAAGCAGAAACACTACAAGACGACTCTCAACATGTAGACCGAGTTTTCTCAGACAGTGATTCTTTGCTTTGTATCGATAAAGATGACACACCAACCCAAACCTGTCCAGTATTAGTTGTTACCGGAGACAAATATTCTTACAGATAGATCTTTTTTCGAAATTCAATGTCCATGAAAAGTACATTTTTTGCCGGATTTCAGAAAAATGGGGATTTATGTCCATTAAAAATGCAAATATTATTCCCGTGTCTGGACACAGTGTTCAAGGGATCATGGCGATTTATTGACACTTATATTTTGAAAGAATATTATTTAGATGACGGCAAGCGTATTGTCCGCTTTTATTAAATGACACTCACTCATATAAAGGTGTCAGTTCTAGAAGGCGATAGTTTTTTACCTGTCAAGGGTAGGTCTCGGTTCCCTATCCAAGCCCAAGTCAAGTTCCACGATTAAGTCAAAGGAGAGGATTTATGGCTGCTCAGAAGCCATCGGACAAACTCAAGCCATACGAAGCGAAATATAAGGAGCAGCGATCGCAGTTTTGGCAAGGAGTGAATAAGGAGCTCGATCGTCTGCAACAAACCTACGGGGTCGCTGTCACTGAGTTAGCCGAGGGGCTCGGGATTAGTCGCCAAAAGATCTACGATTTCAGAGCCGCCCCTGAGAAGGGATTGCCAATTGATCGGACAGACTTGATAGTTCTCTGGGAATGGTTGACTAACCCAGAAGCTCTGGAAGAGAAAAGGCTGTCAGCCGAAACCAAAAAGAAACGCGAGGTCCTCCGTCAGGAAGGGCCTAATTCTTTGTTGAAAGCAACTGGCTTTTTACCGACGTCTGGCGATGCTACACCGGCAAACAACTCAACGACACTGAAGATGGATTCCAGCCTAAGACGGGTTGAAGCCAGACTTTCAAGTCCCTGGATTGAGAATGGGATCCGTCGGGCTCAGATTATTGACTCCATCTTAGATGAGGTCAAATCCCAAGGACGCCTAGACAAAACATTCCACACTCAGCCTATTAGAGCAGTAGAAGCACTGGAGTGGTTACAAGGAGATCCCTTACACGTCACCGACTCCAAGCTTACGCATGAATATCAAAAGAAGATTCGCGGCTTAGCCCGGTCAGGAAAAAACGAATTTGTGGGGGTTGAGCTGTTCGAGCTCTATCAAAACCTACTGGAATACCATTCCATCGATAACTACTCCGGATCAAAGGTCGATATCGTTGATTGTCGGTTCTACATCCTATCGGCTCCTCTACCGAAGTCCGTACAGAGTGAATTCGAGGTATTTATCCCCGTTTACCAACAAGCCGAACGTGCCTTACTCAAACTCCTGTGCGACCTCGATGATTTCGATTTAAATCAACCAGACGCCACACTAGCGTCCCGAGATTTATTTACTCCAGTTGTGAGGGCTTCCATCACCAGCCAGTTTGAGGGAAGTCAGAAACCTGTAGTTTGGCGTTACAGTTCCACCGGTACCCATCTAGAAAACATGCTGTCCGCAATTACGGGCGGACTGGGTCATTCCTTAGAGATCACCGGGTTCTCGATTCAAGCAACCGGCGTCACCTCAAGAAGCCTGGCTCGGGTTTCCATCGGGTTAGCCGAACGTGACCAGGATGGCAATATCAGCAGAGTCTATCAGGGTTGGTGGGTTGACTCTAACGCCATTACGGCGGTTTTAGTCGCAACGGTGATTGCGACTAAAGATTGGCTCTCCAGTCATGGTGCTGATTTATCCAAGTATTTTTCCATCTGCAACCAGCTCGGGGACATCGACGACAAACTTTACCTCATTCGTGAGAACGTACAGGAGTACTTCTTTAGAGTTACGTATGGCCCTTCTGAAAATTCGAAGACTCTAGACAATGACAGCCTTTTAGATGAGATTGAATTGCGAATTTCAGATCTCGAAGAGGTATTGTTTTCTGAAAAAAATCAAGATCAACCTCTCTACAAGAATCGCCATCAGGCACTCAAGAATAGGCTACTCAAGACCCAGCTGACTCGCATACGCCTATCGCTAAAAAATTCTGAAGTCGGGAAAGTTTCCTCTAACCTCGATGAGGCCGAGTCATTTATTGAAGCCTACGAAGATGCCAATCTCTTAGAAGCTGATGATAAGTCAGAGGAAGATGCCTATCGGCACATTCTTTTTCTGAATGCTTCAGAATGCATTATGCTGCAGAATTTCTACGCTGGAAACAGAGCCTTTCTGACTGGAAAGCTCTGGCGCTATCGTACCCGATACCGGCTAGAAGATGGGCTCAAGAAGCTTGGGAAATACCTTAAGGCTGTCGGCTCTCTCGACTTTGAAGCATTAGCGTGGGCATCTCAAATGTTCGGTGCAATAGGCCTTTTGGAACTATATATGGCCCAGGATAAAGATGTTGAATTCCTTCAATCAGCGGCTGAGCATTTACTATGGGCAGCTCACTATTCCCAACGCATCGGCTATATCAGACGTGCCACCTACTGGCTCACCCATGCTAGTCGTATTTACTGTCGTCTAGGCAATCTGGAGGAGTCGTTCCGACTCTCCAGAGTTGTAAAGGTTACAGCAGACTCGGTTCATCAAACCTATGAAGAGGAATCAGAATATGATTCCAAGTTCAAGCTCTTTATTGTCGCCACAATTGACCTGGCTGAAGGCGAGCGATCGCTCGTTAGAGGTGAGCACCAGAGCGCGATCGCCTCTTTCCTGAAAGCCTTGACAACTTTTGTGAATATTCATTCAACCAATCGACTTACAGCCGATGCACTCTACGGCCTCTATCGAGCCTCTCGTGAAACTGAAGGTGACATTGGTGATGCCTTTGCAAAGCTCAGCGGCAAAGACAAGGAAACCCAAGTGGAAAAGGGGATGTTTGCGGTTCTGCAAACCATTATTTATGAGCTGAAAGAACTCGATCCTCAAACAGCTTGGCAGTCAGCCTCACCTCAATTTAAAGACCTTGCTAAAAGAATCTGGCATCACTGGGCGACGGGCGACACAGAGAACCATCCCATTGAAGAAACCATGGATCGCGATCGATTTCTGTCACCTGTAAAGCCTGCGTAGCTCAACAAACCTGATGACGTCGTGTGCTGCGTTACTGATTCCCCTTGTAGTGTTCAGATGGAGAAGAAACCGTGTTCAATCCAGAAACAACCCCAACCATTCCGACTCCCATTCGGTCAGCCCGGTCTTGGATACATGAGCGTAGAGGACTCTTCCAGTTCAACCTCACCCACAATTGGGCTAAAGCGACGCCCGTAGTAATTGCCTCCGCCTCTAACCTATCCCTACCGGGTCAATTTCTCCAGGCAACACCTGGCAAAGCTCTCATAACTGGAGCTGAACTACTGGTGCAATGCTTAGCAAGTCAAGGCGTTCGTTATGTTTTCGGCCCCCTTGAAGAAGACGCCTCTTTAATTGCCAAAGCCCTGCGAGAGTCCTCCATTCAAGTCATTGCCACGCGTCACAGTCGGGGCGCAGCTTCTATGGCCCATGTCTACAGCCGCCTGACTGGTCAGCCGGGAGTCTGTCTGGCAAAATCAGCCCAGAACAGCCTCGATCTGTTGCCAGGTGTTGTTGAAACCCATTGCCACAGGATTCCTCTGGTAGCGATCACAGAGCAGGCGATCGTGGAAGATTTACCCCCTGATTCACGGGATGTCCTGGACCTCGTCAGCATCTTTGAGCCAGGCCTGAAATGGAGCCAGCACATTGATCAACCTGAGAAGATCGCAGCAATTGTCCAGCAGGCCTTTCAGCAGGCGCAAACCACCACTAAGACAGGTCAGCCAGGAGCAGCGCATATCAATCTGCCGGAGGCCATAGCAGCCACAGCAATCGCTGGACTCCCGCTCAAACCCATCCCATCCGCGAAAGTAGCACCAATCCCCCCAAGCTTTGAGCAGGCAGCAGCCTGGATTAGCAAGGCGCTTATTCCCCTAAGATCAGGCCGTAGTGGTGTTCTTTCGTCCACGGTTCGGAAGTCATTAAAGGGCCAACCGGCCTCTGTTCCTCCTCAGTTAAGGACCCAATCTCGAGGCAACGCTGGCCACCCCATCCAAGACACCCACATCCCCTTCAAGCCTCAAACGCTGATCCAGACTCTGCGAGCGGTACTGCACCCTCAAGATATCCTGCTTGCAGACGGTGGGATACACCGAGAATGGCTGCTTCGTGACGATTCCTATGAGTTCTCCAGTACCTGCCTCACCTTCCATGAGTCAGCATCGGCAGGGTTGGCAATTTCAGGCGCGATCGCGGCTAAGCTTGTTCGCCCCAGACAGAACGTGGTCACAGTCACCAGCGTTGACGGCTTTATAGCCCACTATCCCGAACTCGAACCAGCCCACTGGCTCAAGACTCCGTTCGTCACTTTGATTTGCAATCCAGGGGGCTGGTATCCCAACTTCGTGGAAATTGCCAAAAGTATGGGATTCACAGGCTATCGCGTCACGTCTTCAGACGGTTTGATAGCCACCCTCGAAACCGCCTTGGCTCAAGATACACCAGCCATCATCGACTGTCCTGTGGACTATCGAGACCATAGCGCTTGAATGCTACTTTCAGTTCCCTTGCTATCCCTCTGTCCTATCTTTGGAGACTCCTCCTATGAGACATATCGGTCAAGTTCAGGTCCAACGTCTGTCATCAGAAAGGTCTGGTAGTTCTGAGTTCTACACCCTGCAGCCGAGCGATCAAACGATGCTGGTACAAGTGGGCGCGGGGGTTATTGAAGATCTATTTGTGCATCACGCCCACACGGATCAGCTGTTGGTCGTGCAAGGCAGCTTAGTGTTAGTCGTACTGCAAAATCGCCAGTATGAGTACATTGCGTTGAACGGCCACACACCCACCGTTGTGACCATTCCCTCCGGTGTCCCTCATGGCGCGATCAATCTCAGCCCTGAGACTTGCACGGTCGTCAATTCCGTTCTTCGTCATGGCCCGCCCCATGAAAAGGATTACCGCCCGTTCGAGCCACCGTTTCCCTATGACATCGCACGGGCTCTGCAGCTCACAAAGGAAACGACCGACATTAAAGGGCATACTCCCTTGCTCAAGGTGTTGTAATGGTTTAGTCCATTCACGTCCATAGCCCGCACAATGCCTCATCCGCTTCCTGCTGCCCAACGTCCAAATACTTCGCCAGATTGCCGATGTCCGCGTGCTTGGTGATCTGTTGAAGGGTTCTCAGGGAGTGGCCTTGTCGGTGCATTTTAGTCAGCAGCGATCGCCGAAAGCTATGGGTACTCACCCCTTTCAGACCCAGGTAATCGCAGGCTTGTCGCAGTGCCTTATCAGCGGCCTGGGTCGTCAGATGTCCGCTCAAACGTCCAGGGAAAAGATAGCCAGATTGAGGGAGAGACAAGGCTTGCATCGCTGCAGCCAATGGGGGGGCAATGACGACACTCCGCGTCTGCTTCGTTTTCGTATTGCGGGCTCGATAGGTGATGCGACCAGCCACGATGTCATCGGCCTGCAGCTTCACCCCCTCTCCGACTCGTGCAGCTGTGTAGTAGCAAATCTGAAACAGCAGCCGATGAGGTTGGTTCAGTTCATAAAAGAGTTGAGCCAGCTGTTCATCACTGAGTACCACCGCCTGGCCGTTGCGGTTCACCTTCGGCATGAGTTGGTCTTTTGTTCTTTTACCAACTCAAGTTTATCCGAATCACAAGGGGTTCAGCCATTCCCCTCATTTTCCGCATTCCTTATTGAGAATGGCCCCTCATTTTTGAGAATCAAGATCGCATAGGCAATCCGCCCTATAACGGCTAACTCGGTTAGCGCTGTTTGCCGATAGATACCCCCCTCAGCAACCGGGCACCCTACTTACAGAGGGTCAACCAGGTTTGCAGGGCAATCATGAGCCGGAGTCAAAAGCCGATGGTCGGGGCACGAGTGCCCCACAGCTGGAAAGAGCAAATTCAGGATATCTGTCGCGCGTCGGGTAAGAACGAGAGTGAAGTGGTGCAAGAGGCGATCGCCCAGTACCTCGGTGAAACGGACGCCAATGCAGTTCAGTCGCTGGCCAAGCGTGTAGCCGCGTTGGAGCGCAAGTATCAGAAGCTGGTGAAGCTGGTCTGAGTAGAGCACTCTCTATGCTGGCTGAACGATCTCTGAAAGCAACCCTTAACTGAAAGATAAACTTTAGTATCGTGCGGCGACATTCGCTGATTACAGGAGTACTCTAATAACTAAGAGGTGAATAGATATTCCCTCCTTCCGAATAGTTCAGTCCACGTTAAATAGGAGGTTCGTTATCGATTTAACGTCTGAATCTATCTCGTCAAAATCAGCAGCACTCGGCTCAGTTGTTGATATTACCTCTACTAATATCTAAGAGAGCACTGTGATTGATACCTAAAGACTCAACACCCTCAAACGACGGTATCGAAGCATCTCTACAGAACATCACCCCATTTGAGGAAGTCCCTCACATACTTGCCTGAGTGCTGCAAACGGCCTATTTAGTTTCGATTTTTGAATTGGTCAATCCTAGAAAACACCCTGATTCTGCCTTCAGATATCAGGGTGTTTTCCGTTGCTATTGTCAGACATTAAATAATATCCCCAGCGGCCTGGTTAGTGCAGTAAAAAAGCGTTCTAGTTACCGTTTTTTTAGTTGCCGTCGCTGGGCTAATATGCCTTGCTTTATTGCCGATAGTCCCACGGTTTCACAGCATTCAGATCTATCCAAACGCCTGCCCTTTCAGCCTTGGCCCTCTCCTCACCCAACGCGATCGCGCTCTGATTCGGACAGCTATCCGAGTACTGCTCGTAGTGATAAGCAAACCCGTCATACGTCATCTGCGAGTTGAGGTGAATCTCTTCTTCCCGGCCCACCACCGGCACAAATAGCTCAGCCACGGTGCGATCGTAGCGGTCCTGCTCAATGGGCAACACAATCACGGTGCCATCGCCCTGGTCGAGGAGACTCCGCAAATGGTCGCGGGCTTCGACACCTAATTGTAACGGCTTGGAAACAGGAAGCTCAGGGCTTGCAAACAAGGCAATTTTGAGCTCGGATTAACTGACAATAACAATGCCCTTCAGCTCAAATTATTTGCTAATGGGGTTTTTTGCATAACCCCTCGAAAAGGTATATTCCACAATGAGACGAGCAAGTCTCATTCGAGCGGGAGCTGTATCAACTGTTGGAGAATCGCTTCTATATCAATGGGTTCAGGCTGCTTATTGAACTCATAGCGAC
>JBCBJE010000041.1:0-12534 GCA_038523735.1 Cyanobacteria bacterium J06626_18
CGGCAGCTCAGCAAGCGCCTTTCAGCTGGAGCAATCACAACATTTGCAGCACAATAATTTCATTCATAGTGGAGGCAGGGTCATTTAATCTGTAGAGGTCATCACTGCAGGTAGACAGGGACACGGCGCTGCCTCGGCCAAATTGTTGGGATTGCTCCAGCTGAAAGGCGCTTGCTGAGCTGCCGACATCCACAAAAGCCGCTTCGCCCGAGTCATCGCGACATAAAGTAGGCGAAACTCTTCGGCAATTTTGAGTTCTTTCGCCTGCTGCCAAGCGCTCAATAAATCAGGAATCGGGGCCGGTTTCTGCTCAGCATGGGTCTCAGCGCGAATCTGGGCACGGGCCACTTCAGGCAGGCTGAAATCCCCCAAAAACGTCTGCTGTGGGGGCACCCAGAGATTACCAGGAATCGTACGTTCGTGCAGAAAGGGTAAGAACACCGCATCCCAATCTAGCCCCTTCGCTTTGTGCATCGTCAGGATCGTGAGCTGACCAGAGCGGGTGTAGCGATCGTCGCGATCTTCCGTATCCACGGCTTCAAATCGTTCGGTGCCGACAATTTCTTGCAGTATCCGAATCATTTCACCTAGAGTGTTGTTCTCGCGGGTTTGCTGCGACAGACGAGCTGCCAGCTTATCGGCGGTTGCCAGTTCGCTCTGGTTATAGCCCAACGTGAGGCCCACAAAAGGAATGAGATGGTAAGGTGGCAGCTCCAGACGAGCCCGCAGAAGCCCAGCACAGAGACGGCGAGCTTCTTGCGCCGCTTCAGTACTGAGCGGTATATCTAGGGGGCCAGGATACAGAAACTGTTCTGGCAGTTTGGCAAGAATGTTCAAATCCTGCGTCGGGATGCGCTGACGGTCAACCAAAATTCGCAGGGCCGTCTTAAGGCGATCGGGCGAGTGAGGCCGCTCGATGAATTGCAGCAGTGCCAGCATTTCCGAAGGCACATGGGTCTGTCTGTCCTGGGCGCCCACATCAAAAATGCGGAGTCCCGTTGTCAACAAATCGACCCCTAACGTTTCAGGATCCTCAAGCAGTTGACTGATAAAGCGTGCCTGCCGATTTTCCCGAACTAAAATGGCCAAGCTCAAGCCGGGATCAGTTTCGTACAACGTCAAAACGCGCCGGGCCATACGCTGTACCGTTTCAGTCACGGTTGGCGGTTGATAGAATTCGACGCCTCTACCAATCGGCTCAGGATTAGCATTCGGCTGGGGATCATCCTTCGGCACGGCATGAATTCGCTGGTCTCGAAAGGGGGGGATTCGTCCTGCGAGCCCTGACTGGTTGACCCAGTCCAGTATGGCGTTGGCTGTGGCCATGATGATAGGACTGCTGCGTCCTGCTTGGTTCATTTCAACCAACCGGTTCTGCCGCTGGATGCGATCGCAAAACTGATTAAAAAAGACCGGATCCGCAGGTGTAAAGGTCGAGTTAATCGCCTGGTTGGGATCACCCACCCGCACCAGATTAAGGGGTTTCTGGGGATCCTCAGGATCAGCTGCCAGGGTCTCCAGCAACGTCGTTTGTAGGGGAGCCGAATCCTGCGCTTCATCTTCAAAGACGGCAAACACGCGATCGCGCCAAAACCGCTTGGCATCTTCTGATTCCAGCACGCGCAGTGCTGCCAAAATCATATCGTCGTAGTCAATGAAGCTGCGCTGCTCCAGCAGACGTTGATATTCGGCATACAGTCCAGCCGCAATGGTGAGCACGTCGTAGTCTTCAACGCCTTCAGCCAGCGATCGCGTCACCGCCCCTGCCAACCGTTCCAGATCCGCTGGCAACACCCCAGAACTTTTGGCTTCGTGGATGACGGTTGTCGCTAGGTTCGGCAAAATTTCCGTTCGCAGAGTGGACTGCCGCCGTAGCCGCTCAGTTTCTTCGCCGTCAAATTGACGCCCTTCAATCAGTCGCTGGTAGCGGTTGGGATTCTCGGCAATCCAACGCTCCACACAGGTGCGGATGAGGCGATGGCCTTGATTCGGCGTCAATAACGTGAGCGTATCGAGGCTGATGCCCGAGCGATCGGGGTTACGGGTCGCGATGGTCAGCGCCAGCCCATGGAGCGTGTAGACGACAAAACTATTGAGTGGTAGCTGGAGTGCTCTCAGATGGCGCTGGACTTTGGCTTTGAGGTTCGCCGCAGCGGAGCGGGTAAACGTAACGAGTACCAACTGCCGTCGAGCATTCAATTCGTGACGCGCGATCGCGATCGCCGCCGCTGCTGCCATCCCAGTCGACTTGCCGGCTCCTGGCACAGCCGACACTGCCAACGGTCCTCCATCCCAATCAGACAGGGCACGCTGTCCCTCCCGCAAACTGTCACGAATTTCCCGTAGTACGGTAGCTCGATCCGGCGCGATCGTCGCACTTTGCATCGTCATGAGTCTTTGATATCTGATGCGACAGTTAACTCTGTAATAGAGAGTTTATAGAGGCAGATAGTAAATCTGACCTTCTAAATCCTCCTCCCTAGCACACTCAAGAATGATAAGGATATCTTCCATAACTCTGCCAATCGAATCAGCTGTGGACACTTCGATGACTCCTGGCATTGATTGGCTGCTTACAAGTCGTTCGTAAGCATAGCGCGTGACCGTTGCAACATCATGGGTAAGCAAGACAGGTCCTTCATTGGCTGCCCATTCAAGGACAAGTGGATCTTCCTCTCCGGATAAACCAACATCTCGAACGCGAACAACATCAATCTCTGGATTCTGCCTTAGCAATCCTCTAAGGATTGAGTTGTCAAAATTTTCGTCTGCCAGGAAGCATGTCATTCTTGCTGGCTAGCTTTACGAGCGAGTAGGCGATCGCGCAGCCCCTGTGGGTCAAACTTTGCCTGGTTCGCCTGACGAATTTCTTGTGCTTCTTTTTGACGCTGCTTAAGATACGCCTCTACCTCCTCTTGATGATTGAAGTAAAAAGCGATCGTGGCATACACGTCGGCCAATCGTAGAGACGGATAGCGGTAAACAATCTCTTCCGCCGTCGCCCCTTGATTAAACATAGAGACAACAGTATCTAGCGTCACTCTGGTGCCACAACTCGAATGACGCCATCCGAGTTGGTAGCTAAAGGAGCTAGTTCAGCAGCGATTACTAGAGACATCGTCAGTGTTAGGCGATCCGAACGATGTCTCTAACCTACTCTTACAGCAGAGTCGTCGCCAGAATCGACTGCCGCCAAACGTCATACCCCTGTGGATTGAGATGCAGGCCATCGGTGGTGAGTTCAGTGCGCATACTGCCCTCCACATCCTGGAACTGACTGTGAACATCCCGATATTCCACCGCCATTTCTTCTGCGATCGCCGTCAGGTAGCGGTTGAGCGTTTGGACACGGTCATTCGTAATATCGGCCCGACGGGTCGGAAAGAGGGAATACATCACAATGTTGGCGTCTGGATGCTGCTGCTGGAGCTGATGCACAATCGTTTGCAGGTTGCTGGCGATTGTGGCCTCAGGAACGCCGTTCTTCAGATCATTCACTCCAGCTAGCAGGTGGATGGTGGTGGGTCGAGTCCCCGCAAACGACGTCAGCCGCTGCAGGATCCCCGACGTAGTGTCGCCTGAAATGCTTTGATTGAGCCAGAGGCGATCGCGGGGCAGCGTATCCGACGGCAGCCACATGCCCAAAGAGTCACCCACAATCACTTCAAGCCGATTACTTCCCTGTCCAACCGCAACGGCCTGACTTTCGCGAGTCAATAGACTAATCCACTCTTGATAGGTGGGTTGTTCATTAGCCTGACTCCACTCATCGGCATACTCACTGGGCGAAAGTCGTGTGTACAAGCGTCCCGACTGTAGGGCCAATTCGCGCTGACGATAGAACTGTGCGCCCGAAGCTGGACGACGCTGGGCAATCGGAGGACTGAACAAAGGTACAGGCGTTGGCGCGATCGCAATCAGCTTTTTCGGTAAGGCAATCTGCAGAGTTACAGGCGTTGCAGGGCCTGCATTCGCTATTGCTGATGCAGACGTGGAAGTAGATGTAGAGACTGACTGCAGAATCGTCGTTGGGTCAGATGAAAGCACTGCTGCAACCGCCTCTGACGACAGCTTATCTTTGGATGTATTAGAAATAGGAGTGGCGATCCCTGGTTGCGTCTGCGGTGTCGCCATCGAACCAAATCGCAACCGCTGCTGCACAGGCTCCAGACAAGACAATAGTCGTTGTGTCTCGTCCTGAAGACAGGCCTCTGATGTACCAAATTGAGGTTCCCAATTTGAGCGAGTCGGGGCAGCTTCATTTGGAATTCGATTAACAGCAGGTTGCTCTCGAATTGTCTGCTGCTCAGTGGGGGCGATCGTCGTTTCCATGCTCGGCGCAGTCGCCTCACAATCCCCCATCAAAGATTGAACCAAAAGTAAACACACATCGGCTGGCATCACAAAAATCCCTTCGAGCTTGTTCCTTAAGACAGCTACTGGTTCACCAGCTCAGGAAATTCTGGTCTGAAGTGTTCAAAACTTTTGCGAAGAGAGCACCATTATTCGTTCTTTATTGCTGGTTCTTGGTTGTTGTTCTTTGTTACTGGTTATCGGTTATTCGTTGTTGGTTCTTTATTGCTGGTTCTTGATTAATCGTTGATGGTTGGTCGGGTTGGGCGAGGCATTTGGAGCGTAGAGTCTCGATGTGTGGCAAAGACATGGGGCAAATGCCTCGCCCTTACGGGATTTTTCTCCCCCCATCACGACCCTTTATTCCCTTTCCCCTTTTTCCTTACTTTCCCCATTTCCCACTACCTACTACCCATTCCCCATTCCCCCCTTTCTCCCTCTCTCCCGCACTCCCCTCCCCTACTTCCACATCCTCGATTATTCTTGAGAGAAACCTCATGCTCCTTGCTCCTCTCATCGAAAGGGTTGCTCTATGGCTAATATCAACGGCGTGATGATGCAGTATTTCCACTGGTACATTCCTTCTGGTGGAACGTTGTGGAAAGAAGTTCAGCAGAACGCGCAAGAACTGGCTCAGGCAGGCTTTACAGCAATGTGGTTACCGCCTGCTTACAAAGGTCTGAGCGGTGCCTATGATGTGGGTTATGGCGTCTACGATATGTTTGACTTGGGCGAGTTTGACCAACGGGACACTATCGGCACCAAGTATGGCACCAAAGCAGAATACCTCAGCGCCATCAAAGCTTTACAAAGCGCAGGCGTTCAGGTTTACGCTGATGCGGTTTTGAACCATCGTATGGGGGGCGATAGTCCTGAAACCTTCAAAGCGACACCCTTTCCGCAAGACAATCGCCTCCATGCCAAAGGTCCTCTGCAGGAAATCAAGAGCTACACACACTTCTATTTTCCGGGTCGGGGCGGTAAGTATTCCAACTTCGAATGGCATTGGTATCACTTCGACGCAGTTGACTATAACGACTACGCTCCGGGCGATCGCGGCACCGTCTACCTGGTTGAAGGGCACCATTTCGACGACTATGTAGCCCTCGAAAAAGGGAACTTTGCTTTCCTGATGGGCGCTGATCTCGATTTTCAAAATGATTGGGTTCGGGGTGAGATCACCCACTGGGGTAAGTGGTATCTGGACACAACCGGAGTAGATGGATTTCGCATCGATGCCATCAAGCACATTTCATCCTGGTTCTTTCCTGAGTGGCTCGACACGCTAGAAGCTCACGTGGGTAAGGACTTATATATGGTCGGCGAATACTGGGTGCCGAACTTAGACAGCCTACTGTGGTACATCGATGCGGTGGGTGGACGGATGTCCGTCTTCGACGTGACGCTGCACTACAACTTCCACTACGCCAGTAAAGCGGGTGGCAACTATGACATGCGCCGCATCTTAGATGGGACCGTTGTGCAGCATCGCCCTACCCATGCCGTCACGTTCGTCGAAAACCATGACTCGCAACCATTACAGGCATTAGAGTCGCCTGTGGAACCTTGGTTCAAGCCCTTAGCCTATGCCCTCATCTTGCTGCGTCATGGAGGCTATCCCTGTGTCTTCTATGCCGACTACTATGGTTCCGACTATGAAGATTACGGCAAAGATGGCAACAAGTATCCTATCCATCTGGTTTCACATCGATGGTTGCTCGATAAGTTTCTCTATGCTCGGCGCCACCATGGCTACGGACCACAATATGACTACTTCGATCACTTCAACACCATTGGCTGGACTCGGTTAGGTGATGAAGCACATCCCCAGGCAATGGCCGTGATCATGAGCGATGGCCCTGCTGGCAACAAATGGATGGAAGTTGGTAAACCCCATGCGACCTTTGTAGACATTACCGAACACATTAAAGACTCGATCCAGACCAATGAATATGGCTGGGCTGAATTTTGCTGCCAAGGAGGCTCGGTTTCGGTCTGGGTTGAACAAACACCTTGAACACATCCAGATCTCCGGTTTTTGTCTAAAGCAAAACGCAGTTGCCAAATTGAATGTGATTTGAGTTGACAGAACTCTAGTTATTTATCAATAATTGAGGTTCTGCCATTAATTCGTTCGGACCAGGTTTATACAAAACGGCAGCTGGCTGTTGTTACCTGTACGGCGATCGCGAGGACCAAAATGACTTACGCAATTATTGAAGCCAGTGGAAAGCAGTTCCGAGTTGAGCCGGGACGCTTCTATGACATTGACCGCTTAGCTGACGACGACGACGAAACTGTAACCATCGACCAAGTACTGTATGTATCGCATGAGGGCGATAGTATGGTGGGTCAACCCCTAGTTGAAGGGGCAACCGTCTCGGCCACAGTCATGCGTCACCTGAGAGGGCGCAAGATCATCGTATATAAGATGCAGCCTAAGAAGAAGACCCGCAAGAAGCGCGGTCATCGTCAGGAGCTGACACGCTTGATGATCGATTCGATCAGCCTGAATGGCACCATCTTGGCTGGAGAAGCCAGTACGCCGAGCACCAAACCGGCTGCTTCCGAAGGAACGGCAGAAGCTACACCTGGAATAGCTGTCGCTGAACAAGAGTAAGGTAGAACCAGAAATAGGGAAGGATCATGGCTCACAAGAAAGGAACGGGAAGTACCCGCAACGGTCGCGACTCGAACGCTAAGCGCTTAGGCGTTAAGCGTTATGGAGGTGAAACGGTGAGAGCTGGCAATATTTTGATTCGTCAGCGTGGTACCAAGTATCACCCCGGCAACAACGTTGGTCGTGGCGGTGATGACACGCTGTTTGCGCTCATTGATGGCATTGTGACTTTCGAGCGCAAAGGCAAAGGCCGGAAGAAAATCAGCGTCTACGCAGCCGAAGCTCAAGCTTAAGCAACAGCTGAATACGCAACTTAAAAAGCAAGGGGGTTGTTGATCAACAACCCCCTTTTCTTATGTAGCTTACCAGACGGACCCGACGCTACCTAGTCCAGATACCCCATCAGAGTACCCGTAGGCGGATCGACCACGTCGTTAGGTGCGATCGGACGATTACCGGGCAAGAAACCCAGATCAGAAATGGGGAGCGTGCTCACGGCAACTGGACGATGGCCCGGCAACAGATCCACGTCGGCAATTTCCAGCGTGTCAGCCATGATGGGGCGTCTCCCCGCTGAGCTAAGCGTGCCCACAACCTCAAACTCACTTAGTTCAATAGGGCGATGGTTTGGCAAGGAATCAGTGGACACAATGCGGCTGTTGTCTTGTAAGACAAAGACTTCACCTTTGCCCTTGTCATCAGCCTTGACAATGCTGCTTTTCGACTGGCTGGATTGGCGTCGGGTCGTCGTCTTCCGTGTCGTCTGTTTACCGTTACCGGCGCTTGTGGACTTGGCATCGGCTTGTCCATTAGCTGCCTCATTTGCGCTAGTCATGCGTCAACCTCTTACTGCTTAAGCGTTTCAATGGCTGCCTACTCCAACATTAGTAAACGACGGACACGCACTCCAGGCGTTGACTAACCCTTTGGCAGGCACCGTTCCGAGCAAATCTCAGAACACTGGACATCTCCTAGCCGCATCTCCATAGATGGCGGGATCGTTGATCATTAAGTAAATATTATAGGTAAACCTGTCCCCAAATCGGCTTCATGAAAGATTATGGCTGTCATAATGGAGACTTTCTTTTATCTTTCATGATGTGTGGAAACCTCTACACCGACATTCAGCTAGATGCGCTAATCTATAGAGTAAAGCAAGGGGCCGTAACGGTTTCGACGCTTTGACGAAAGTCACTTTGTGATACAGGCCGAGAGTGAGTCTACTCTCGTTAATCCAGGCTCACTAAATACAGATGCAAACAACATCGTAACTTTTGCTCGTAAGCCGGTAGCTGCTGCTGCTGCTTAAACACCTCTCATAGGTTCGAGCGTCCACGGTTTGACTCCGTTAATGATTGTGGACTTAACCCCAACGGATGCTCTCAGCAACCTTCTCTGGTAGATTGCTGAGCTAAGACTTACTAGAGAAGCCCATCGTCAGGGATAAGTGACGATTCCCGCCTAGAGGATCAGATAGGCTAAGCCTGTGAATGAGTGGAGTGTTACTACTCGAAGCGGACACGGGTTCGACTCCCGTCGGCTCCATTCATGAACTTTGTTGTGTTTTTATTGAATATTTTTCGAAGTGGAGTTTGGTTTCCTGACTCCTCATTTTGGGCATGATTATACTAAGGGCATATGGCTCTGATGTGGTCGGTCGATGCATCAGAGATTGCGTATTTATCCCTAACTGTAATTGTGCAAGAAATTGAGGTTTTCTATTTCCGATGGCTCCTCGACATGATTCTCTAAAATTCCCGCTTTGGTCTTATCTAAGACAGCCCGTTTTCAGTCGCAACTACCAGACAAAGCTTAATCCTTGGGCGTTTTGGCGCGTGCATCGGCTACATTATCTGGAAAGATGCTGGATGAAAGAATACAAACCAGAGGAGCACTATAACCCGTAAATTCCTCTAAATGAATTGAAAAGAGCCAGTAATATACTGGCTCTTTTATTTTATATTGGCTTTATCTTTTATTGAACTTTTATTGAAGCTGTATCTAATTTTTCGGCCTGAATTTCTGGCAACTATTTTGGATGTATTTCGTTAGTCGAGCTAGGTCTCATCGCAAAGATGCAGCAATATACCGTATCAAAAGTTAAGGCACCTTATTTTTCATCTGGCAGTGATGTTAGTGAAAGGTTTCGCTACCCACAGGTTCTTGATACTCCAATTTTTGCTTTTGGTGACGATACTCGCCCACGATCGCATAGACACTACTGCGCAACCGGTTCAAGGCTCCTACTGGACGATGGACCGCTAATCCATTCCAAGGGGAAAAGCGGAGGTTTTCACAAAAGTTACATTGGGCCTCAAACTGGATGTGCTGATGTTTGACCGTCAACCGACCCACCGTAAAGAAGGGAGCCTGAGTTTCATCCCACGATATGGTGACATCGTCGATAGACATATCAGGTTGGGTTTGAAGCTGAATTTGAAAATCCCAACAGTACGTGGAGTTGGGCTGAGACAGCGACGCTATCAGTTCCTCTCGGTAGTAATTGTCGGGAATGCCCTCCTGCTTGTGGCGCTTTTTGGCAGTCGTGAGATCGCCCTTTGGCCGCTCCTCACGCGGTAGCGATGTATGAGGCGGTCGGTCGGAGACGGGCGTCATTGCGTACTTTACGACTGCAGGGTACGTTACAGGGACTTGTCCCGGCTGAGCTGCATCAAAGTTTGCCGGTACCCCTAGAGATGAAGCAGAACCACTCCAATAGCGTTCTGTCAGTAAGCTCTTAGGTGCGTGACTAGTAATCCGCTTGAGCGCGGCTTTTTGTTTAGGATGCAGAAACAGCCATAGGATGACGCGCAGAGCAGAGGCTGAAATCGCCTTAAAAAAGCTGTAATAGTCGCGAATGTTGCGAATAAAGAAGGTGTCGCCATTCTGCAAAATCAGGTCTTGCGTATGAGCCTCATGACTCACCGATAACCGCTCGCCAGCCACATCCATCACCTTGACGGACATCGAGCGTGTATCGTCCACATAGTCGCTTTCCACCGTAGTCCGTCCGTTGGCAAAACGAATCCAAACTGGGTACTGTCGAGGCTGAGCCAAAATTCCCTGCTTCAGAGACATCGCGGCCTGTTGAGCGGGTGAAAGTCCAGCCGCTTGCGCCACGGTTTTCTGGATGGCCGCTTCATCAAAGTCAAAAATTTCCAAAGTACCCTGGACACAAACCTGCGTCTTGGCATGCGTATCCCGCAATGCCTTCTCGGCTTGACCATAGAGCGTATCCATCCGAGCGCGAGTGGCTTGCTGTACGCGCTCAGAATAGGCTTGCTCTTCTTTTTCGGGGTATTCGGTAAAAAGATTCATAGTGGGGGAGGGTGGAAAGGTGGAAGGGGCAATGGGTAGTGGGAAATGGGGAAGAAGGAGAAAGGAAAAAGGGGAAAGGGCATAGAGGGTCGTGATGGGGGAGCAAAATCCCGTAAGGGCGAGACATTTGGCCCATATCTTTGCCACACATTGAGACTCTACGCTCCAAATGCCTCGCCCAACCCGACCAACCATCAACGATTAACCAAGAACCAAGAACCATCAACCATCAACCCTCTTCTCGATCAAACGTAACTTTGTAGGTGCGATCGCCCTGCGGCACGTTGCGGTTCACGATATCCGACAGGGTTTTGGTTTGCTGGATGATTTTCATCCCAACGGGTGAAAAGGTATCTTCGTTGAAGATTTGGGGTGAGAGCAGGGGGTTGGTCAGAGCTTGCGAAAAGGCATCGATGCCAACCAATCGAGCCACCAGAGGTTGGATCGTGGATCCTTCACGGACATCCTCCGCATACAGTCCGACAAAGAATTCAATTTTATCCACAGTTCCATACAGTTCTTTGAGCTTTTGCTGAGCGTACTCATCCCCGGTGATTTGGTCGAAATCTGTCACGCGAGGAAACCCAGCCATTTCACGGTAGTCATTGTAGCTAGCTAACTGTGCTTGGCGTCCCAATTCAATCGTGGCAAGTTCGGTGTAGTCGATAAAGGTAAGAATGCCATCCTCGGTTTTGCGAATCGGAAAATCGGGTGTGTTAAACAAACCAATCAGCGATCCTGGCTGTGAGCAAGTTTCTTCCATCAAAGCGCCGAGTCCACGGTCAATCAGCATTTGATTATGCCAAAGCGTTTTGCCCAGGGATACTTTTTCTCCGTTGTAGGTAATCTTCTCAGGAATGGCACTGTGCCAGCGATAAACAAAGCTGAACTCGATCGCCATCCAGTTTTCGCGAAACCAGCTTGCCTTTGTGAATGCCTCGGGGTCGGCAAAGAAATTGAAGTAGTAGGGCGTGATGTGATAGATGTACTCCTCCATGATGATGTTGAGAATCAGCACCATCAGGATATTTCTAGACGTCTGGAAAAGCCGTTCATCGTCCCAGGTAGGGTAGTGGCTGCTGAGAACATCACAGAGACGATTATGTTCGCGTACACAGAGCGTATTCAGCATTACATAGCCAAGCTGGACGTTGGCACGCTCTACCCCCAGAGCAAAGAGTTTGGCCTTGAGTTCGGCAGACTGCTCTCGTTCAACGTTCAAAGCAGTGTAGAGCCCCTCAAATTGAGGATCGATAATGCCGTTCTCGGGATCGGAGTAGTAGAACAAAGGATATTCTTCTTCTGTACCATCCGCACGCTTCAGCAGCTGAGTTTTGAGTTTGCCGCCTTGAAAAGACCGCAGCAGATGGGTTTGCTTGCGGGTAAGACCGTAGACATTGCAGAGGTCAATATGGTGGTTAGAGGTATTTTTCAGCCGGTCATGGCGATCGATTCGTAAAAAACTATCGGTAAACCACTGCACCCAGTAGGGGAAAAGCAGTGTCGATTTAGGAGAATAGCGGGTTTTCCCCTCGCGCTGCTGAAACAGCACTTTGAGGTCAGCCAGGTTGGGCAAGTTACCCTCACGATTGAGGTCAGGGGCAGGCGGCAGGTGACGACCTGTATATGTGCGATCCGTAAGGGAATCCCAGGACGTGTAGGTGTCAGTTTTTTTAGGAATATCCGTATCTGGAATATGCGGATCCAGTGTCATGAGACTATACGGATAGGGTCGATTGGGGACTTTATTGATGAGGCTGTTAATCAAAAATTTATTAATTCGACGTTTGAGGGGACGAATCCTCTGAACGATTGCCCAGAAGAGTCGGAAATTTGTCAGAGCAAAGGTTAGTAACTTATTCCTAAATCCATCTCTAGAAGTGTCTCTTTTTGCCATGGACCTGACTCTCTTAACGCTGATAAAGGGGGGACTGCCTGTGGCTGATTACTCAGCCACGCTTAGAGACGATGTTCAGAGGCGATCGCGCTATTGACTACAGCTGAATAACTAGATTTCCGGTTTTTTGTCGGGATTTATTCGAGGCCCCCAAAACATCTGAGCAATTCGGTGGTGTTTGGGGTAATTGTTTCAGGAACGCTCTGTGCGCGTTCTAGCACACCGACAAAGTATCTTTCCAAGATTTACCTTGCAGCGTCAAAAACCTTTACCGTCAGTCCGGATAAAGCACAAGATGACTACTTTCACAAAAATATCTAAAACAGTAAAGTGCGTTCGTACTAAA
>JBCBJE010000042.1:0-12487 GCA_038523735.1 Cyanobacteria bacterium J06626_18
AAAAGGAAATCCACCTAGTTTCTCTTTTTCCGATATAGCTGCTTTGGACTACGAGGTTTGTCTGCATATTTCATCTCTAATAGTCCCGCTTCCAATGCTGGAATCAAGTAATTCTTGCGAAAGGTCGCCCGATGAGATAACCCTAGACGCTCCATCAGCATTTGGATTGTGCAATAACTCTCATCTATGACCGCCAGTAATTTTTTAACTTGATCGGCAGCTTGGTCGGTAACTTGGTCGGTGCCCAAAGCTGCCTGCGTTAGAGCACTCTCAATAATGTTCAGCATAAACTCGATGAAGACAGTGCTGTTTGCTGCCTGGTCAGCTTGTTCTAGCGTTTGGTAGTAACGTGCTTGCTCGTCTCTAATCAAACTCTCAATGGGTAACAGAAAAAATATCGGATTCCACTGACCCAGTATTAGCGTCTGCCACAGCCGTCCCATGCGACCATTTCTATCCATAAACGGATGGATGAACTCTAGCTCATAGTGAAAGACGCAGCTTTTAATCAGTGCGTGGTCCTCCGCATAGTCCAGCCAAGCGAATAGATCTGACATCAATCGGTAAGCTATGACCCCAATACCGGCTTAATCCATATCAAGACCACCAAAGGGGAGCAATTCAGCGTCTCTGCAGCATTACTCCAAGGTGTAGCTGGTGCTAGTGATGACCAAATAGCCAATATAGAATTATCCCCTACGGGTGCTGGTATTCATTGGCCTGATTTGGATGCCGATCTGTTGGTAGATAGTCTTTGTTGTGGTGTGTATGGATCGCCGCGTTAGATGGCAAGTCTGGAAAACAACGATCAGCCATAGGAATTAGCCCATCACGGTTTACAAAAACACTCGAATCTTTGAGCAATTTCACAGCACTAAGCCATAACGCTCAGGCAGAGGCCGAGTTCCAATCCCTGCTTACTCAAAAGATTTGAATTGGTACACAAGATTTGAAAATTGCAGCGATCGCTCTCAGCCAAGGGGCAATTTTGATCACGCGTAATCAACAAGACTTTGAGCGTGTCAAAGGTTTAATTCTTGAGAGTTGGTCAGTCTAGTAAGTTGAGTTCTAGATCAAAGCTTCAAGTGTTCTTTCAATCAACTAGCACTGAGTTGTCGTTACCGAGCCAACACGGTTTTTCTAGCAAAAGCTTCTCTCAAAACATAGCCTGCACCTCGAATGGTATGGATCAAGCGGCTTTCACAGTTGGCTTCTAACTTCAGACGCAGGTAGCGAATATAGACCTGTAGTACGTTAGATTCGCCGATAAATTCGTACCCCCAAACCTCTCCCATGATGCGATCGCGAGACAGAACCTGACGCGGATGCGAAATGAGGTAAACGAGGAGGTCAAACTCTTTGGGTGTTAGCTCGATTAGTCGATTGCCGCGATACACTTCCCAAGTTTGTAGATCAATCCTCAAGTCTTGAAAATTTAGAACCGTTGGCGTATCGCGATATTGTCGCCGTAGATGTAGCCGCATCCGAGCAATCAATTCTTCCACGCTGATGGGTCGGTTTATATAGTCATCGGCACCTGAATCAAGGGCGATCGCACAGTGATTACTCGCAGCCTCATCCAGCAGGATAATTGGAATCTCTTCTCGCGTTGAGCGCAAACGTCGACAGATTTCCAATCCTGAAACCATGGGTAACGCAAAATCCAGAATCGTAAAATCAGGTTGCAGTTCGCGAATCGCAATCAGAGCGGATGCGCCGTCTTGCTTGACCGTTAGCTGATAGCCTTCACAACTCAATTCAGTTTCCAGCAGTGATACTAAAGCAGTATCTTTTGAGGCTAATAAAATGTGCGTTGACATGGGTATATAGCTCTTTTAATTGGGCAGTTGCGAGTCCAAAAACAAAATTGAATTAACCATCAGGCATGGAAGAACCTCCTTGTTAGGGATTGCCATTGCTGGTGGGATGATGACCATTCCCTAAGCTGGCAGGTACCTTTGCAGGTGTAGTCGTCACCAGTTGTTTAGAAGATTCTGTCTGTGGCTGGGGTGGAGTGGGTCGCGTTACATCGTGCAATAGGCGCATGACGGCAGGAACCACAGTTGGCGTAAGCAGGGTTGAGAGGGCCAACCCTCCTGTCAGGGCAATTCCCAACCCTTGATAAAGTTCAGCTCCCTTGCCAGGGAAAACGGCCAGTGGCAACATGCCCAGCACGCTGGTCCCGGCTGACATGAAGATGGGACGGAGGCGATCGCGGACCGCATGATAGAGCGCGTCATCCAGTCCATAGTGGTCAATATTCTGGAGCTGTAGGGTGCGATCCACCAGCAGAATCGCATTGTTGACCACCACCCCGGTAAGAATCACAAATCCCAGCCCGGTAATCATGTCGAGGGGCACGACGACGCCCGGAATCCAGTTGGCGATGACTAAACTCAAGACAGCTCCCGTCATCCCCATGGGAACCGTCACCATGATGACTACGGGGTAAATCAGCGATCGATACAGCGCCACCAACAGCAGGTAGGTGATGACCAGCGAGAGCAGAAACGCTTGCCCCAGCTGCAACAGGGTTTCTGTCAGCACATCGGCTGACCCCGCTAGCTCCACCCGATAGCCAGCGGGTAAAGCAGCCCGCAGCGGTTCAAGAATTTCCTGTTCGGTTTGCTGCAGTAGGGCTCCCAGAGGCGCTTCCCGCGCCACGCTAACCGTCAGCGTCACCGCCCGCTCTAGATTGACGCGGTTAATTGTGTCGGGTCCAGTGGTTTCCACAACCTCAGCCACATCATCCAGCTGAAGTGGAAAGCCATTATCGCTGAATAACGCTAACTGCCGCAGCTGCTCCGGTGACTGCACAAAGGTGTCCTGAAGTTCCACTGTCACATCTAGCTCGCGGCGTCCATCCACAAATTCGGAGGCGCGCACTCCACCCAGGGCAGCTTCTACCAGCGTGCCCAGATCCAGTTCCGACAATCCCACTTCGGCCAGTCGTTCGCGATCAGGAATAACCTGCAGTTCGGGAGCCCCCATCACGAAGTTTGACCGGACGTTTTCGGCCCCACTGAGCGATCGCAGCTGATCGCTGACCGTCCGTTGAAATTGATTCAGTTGCTCCAGATCCTCCCCAATAATCTGGACTTCATACTCTTTACCAGGGTCGCGAAAGATAGGAGGGCGGCGCGGCACCAAGAAACGGAAGCCAGGATAGTTAGCACCGACTGCCCGCATCTGATTAACGATGCCATCCAAGTTGCGCCCCGTTGCAGCATCGAGATCAAGGATGGCAGCGACGGCTTGCAAGCCGGGACGATTGATATATAAGGTGCGAACCACCCCTGGTTGCTCACTCGCAAACTGACGGGGTCCTTCCGAAATAGCAACTCCTTCAGGGATACTCGTCCCTGGAAAAGGGGCCGCTAGCCACAAAACCATGTTGCGATTGCCTTCGGGCAAATAGTCTGCTGCGGGTAGCAGTCGCGTCGTAATCGTCAGTAAAAACAAGGGAATCGCCAATATGACGAGACGCCGACCGCGACGTCTGGCTCCCAGCGACCAACCAACTGTTGCCAGTAGTGACGCTTCCAGGAGGCCCTGCAGCTGTCGAAACCCACCCGAAATGCGGGCAATCGTTCGCTCTAGCCAGTTGCCGTGCTGAGAAACCCGATCTCTCAGCATTTGCTGGGCTTCTGCCTGGTTAAGAAATAATCCCGACAACATCGGGACCAATGTCAGCGCCGCGAATAGCGAAAACAAAACCGATGTGGACAAAGCTATGCCAATGTCAAAAAATAGCTGGCCCGCTTCGCCTTGCACCAGCACAATGGGCGCAAAGACGGCAATGGTCGTAAGGGTTGAGGCCAGCATGGCCCCCCCGACTTCTTGCGTGCCATCAATGGCAGCTTGAATAGGCGATTTATGACGCTGCATATGGGTGAACACACTTTCCAGCACCACAATGGCATTGTCCACCACCATGCCAACAGCAAAGGCTAGCCCGGCCAAGCTGATAACGTTGAGCGATCGCCCCAAAGCCGCAAACACAATAAAGACAGCAATTAACGTAGTTGGAATGGTAATAGCGATAACTGCAACAGTGCGGAGTGAGCCTAAAAAGAGCAATAGCACCAGCGAGGCGAGGACGGCACCTACCATCAAGTTACTTTGAACAAAAGCAATAGACTCGTCGATGTAGTCATTCTCGTCATAGTTGACCCCAAAGGTAATGCCTTCGCCCTCGCGGTCAAACCGGGCTTCGAGCTCAGTTAAGGCTGTGCGAATACCGTGCGAAATTTCTGGTACATTGCCCCCCACCTGACGAATGATGCCTACCGCAACCGTCGGTTCACCATCTACTGTTAAGGCCCGGTCTTGAATTCGGCGACCGATCTGCGCCTGGGCCACATCGCCTAAGTAGACAGTCCCCGAAGCATCTCGCCGGAGGATAAAGCTCTCCAACTGCTCGACATCTTCAGAGCGGCTGATGGTGCGGACGCGATATTCCCGTCGCCCCAAAACTAGCGGCCCCCCTCGAATGTCGCGGTTGTTATCACGCAAGGCATCAACGACGTCGGTAATGCTGAGGTTGCGATCGACCAGAGCCCGTGGATCAACGAGTACCTCTACTTCCCGCTCTCGTCCACCGGAGACCAAAAACTGTCCCACCCCTTCCACCTGACGTAAGCGGGGCATCACAACGTCATCGACTAAATCGCGATAGTGGTATTCATCCGCCGTGAATCCTTCTTTGGGCGTCAAGATTGCCCACATCATCGGGCTGCTGCTACCGCTGACAATCTCGACATCGGATTCATCGGCTTCCAGGGGCAATGAGCCAACTTGCTGCAGCTTACTCAGCACATCCACAAATCGCTCATCAACATCAATCCCCCAATCAAACTCAAGACTGATCGTGCTAATGCCCAAACGGCTGGTGCTGTTAATTTCTTGCACTCCCTCTACTTCCTCCATCCGCTCTTCAATCGGGCGCGTAACCAAGTCTTCTACCTCAGTTGGACTCGCCCCTGGATAGGGTGTGTTGATGGTAATCTCCGGGCGATCGCCCCCGGGCTGTAGCTCCGAAGGCAAGCTGAATAAAGCGATCGCCCCAAACAACGCAATTAAACAAAACAGAACAGCGGTACCATGTCGCCAGCGGACAGCCGTTTTGATGGGATTCATGATGAGATGTCTACCTATTTGGGACGTTTTGGTTGGGTTGGTTCTTGGTTCTTGGTTCTCAGTTTTTAGTGGATGGTTAGTCGTTGATGGTTGGTTGGGTTGGGGCGAGGCATCTAGAGCGTAGAGTCTCTATGTGAGGCATACGATACGGGCCAAATGCCTCGCTCTTACGGGATGTCGCCTCCCCTCTACCCATTACTCACTACCCTGCCACCCTGCCACTCCCTCACTCCCCTACTCCTCTTGCTCCACCACATTCACCGCCGCCCCGTCCTGCAGCCCTTCAGAGCCGCGCACAACAATGGACTGCCCGTTTTGTAGCTGGTTGGAAGAAATAGCAACGGTTTCGCCCATATCGGCGACTAGCTCGACTTCAATGGCTTGGGCTTGCTCATCAGCAACAGCGAAAACGACCCAACCACCCGCTCTCTGGACCAAGGCATCGCGTGAAAGGGTAAAACCTAGAGTATTACTGGTGAGCTGCAGTGTGCCCTGGACAGACATACCCGGTAGCAGCTCAGGGGGTGGGTTCTCTAGCCGCAGGCGCACTTGTTTACGTCGAGAGGCTTCGTTAGCAGTGGGTAGCGTGCCTGTAATGCTGGCCTGACCTTGCCAATCTGGCAGCGCGCGCGCCGTCAAAGTAACAGGAAGTCCGGTCGTAATTTGACCAGTCAATTCCTCAGGAATTTCCAGGAAAATATCCAGCTCTGAGCGATTGACCATCGCCAGGATTGGGTCGCCTGCTTCGAGATAGTCGCCGACATTCGCGACACGTGACTCCACGACTCCGTCTGTCGTTGCTTGGATTCGCGTACGGCTGAGGCCAAGTTGAGTCTGATCTACAGCCGCTTGATTGGCTGCCACAATCGCCTCCTGAGCGGCAATTTCTTCAACCGTAGGACCAGCAGTAGCTTCAGCCAAAGTAGCGGCAGCTTCTAGGCGAGTAGCTTGAGCAGCATCGACAGCGGCTCGGGCTTCAATTAGCGATCGCTCTGCCAGTGCTCCCTCGCTGACCAACTCTTGGGTGCGCTGCAGATTGTCAGTCGCCTCTTGCTCTCTGACCTCAGCGGATTGCAAAGCAGCGCGGCGCTGTTCAATAATTTCAGACCGGGTCCCCACTTCTAGCTCAGCTAAGTTACTGCGCTCTGACGCCAGACTCGCTTGTGCCTGGGAGAGTGCTAGCTGCTGGTCAGAGTCATCCAGAATCGCCACTGCCACGCCAGCGCTAACAGCATCGCCGGGTTCAACCAGAATCTGCTGCACCACACCTGAGGTTTGCGATCGCAACGTCGCACTGGTGCGAGCCTCGACCTGGCCAATGAGTTCAATCGACCTAACACCTTCGCCAGCGGTCAAGCTGGCCACCTCCACAGGACGAGGCGGCGGCGCTGGGGCGGCGGACTCGGCAGCAGTGACCCGACGGTCTGAATGGCTGAAGTAGCTAACAAATCCCCCCCCCGCTAGGATTCCTAACATCAGCCAGGGTAGCCAGTAGAACCTCTGCTGCCGAAGTTGTTTCTGCTCTACAGGGCGCTCCAGGTTAGCTGAATCCGAATCTGAAGAACTCATGGAATACCTCTTTCGACACTGCGTGGTAATGACAGAGCTATGGCTTGCTCGAACCTTTGTTAAGCAGTGTTGCAGAGGAATATTACAGAAATATGATATCCACCCGTTCTGAATAGTTGTGGATAAATAGTTTTCTCGCCAAGAGTCTGCGCGACAATATCAATTAATCACTAAATTTGATTTGTCAATGCTTTTAGGACTTACTAAAACACGCTTGAACAGACTGTTTGGATGACTTCCGACGAATAGACTTGATAGACATTACGAGAAATGTCGGACGGGTCTGCATTGGGCCACAACTTTTGTTCTGGAAGATGGCATTCCATACATCTCATGATGATGAGTTTGCCTATACTACTTGCAGTATTTTCACGCTATAAATTTGCAGAACTGTAGATTGTTGAGTGTGTAAAAAGTGACGCATGTGGCCTTGCATATCTCAGCTGATGCGGATATTAGTTAAAAACTCTATGCAGCGGGCACACTCTAGGCAAGCTTCTCAGCATGTCTACTGAGGCCACGACGAAGCTGTTTGCTAATCAGTGCATTCACCCTAAAGAACAGGTTCAGGACCATGAGTTATCCCAGTTTCAAGTCGTATATCAAGACCTTGGGCGGACTTTTGAAAATCAAAGGAAATTGGTTGCTTAAGGAGTCTAAAGACCTCGCTAAGCTATGTTCGAGCTATGGCAAAACGCTGAACCTCACATCGGAGGAAAAAAAATCGTTACTGCTAGCGGCTTACTTCAAAAATCTTGGGGCTATTTATCTAAGCGACTATTTGCTTGATCAGGAGTTCCGGGATCACAGCACAATGACGGCCTCAATGAATATTTGGTTTGCCGCCAGCAAAAAAGTTGCTCAAGATGCTGGGCTAGAAGAGGTCGCTACAATTCTGGCCCAGTACCATTTGCGCGAAGTTCCGCAGCATCGTCTAGCTCGTATTTTTCAAGTGCTTAATACATGGGTGGCTTGTCAACAGCAAAAAGGATGGGGAAAGCCGATGAGCATTCAAGAGACCAAGCTTATTTTGGAACAGCGGGCTCAATTGCAATGGTCTGACCCTAGTATTGTTGGGCACTTCCTGGAGTGTTGTGACCAGCAAGAATGGCAGTCTGAGGAAACAGCGGCTGCCTATGCGTGATATTACTCACATCGACTATTGCACTAAGACTAGCCGAAAACCAAACAAAATATGGCGGGATGATGTGGGTCGAGTATGCTCGTAGGCGGCACGGCAAAAGCCTGGCAGATCGTCCCAAGAACAGCCTTTCATCACGGCTACTGGCACCCCGCGCCGCTCTCGCAAGGTACTGGTGTATTCAAACACGTTGCCTGCCATATCTTCGGCTCCGTAGAGGCTGCGACTAAGGGGATAGCGAGCGATCGCGCTGGTGCCAAACGGATCGGACTGCCCCCAGTGGGTAGCGTCATTTTGCCAGTCGTTGCCCCAGGGAAAGAAGCGTCCGTCGGTCCCCCGGGCAGCTTTCTCCCATTCGGCTGCAGTGGGGATGCGGTAAGCAACACCGTCTTGCTCACCGCGCCACTCCGCATAGGCCAGCGCATCATCATAGGACACTAGGACAACAGGGTGATCGGCCTTGTCGGCAGGAAAGGAACCGGCAGTCCACAGGTAAGGCACAACGTCTTCGTAAGGATGGACTAGAAAGCCTTGTTCCTGATAATCCGCTTCCGAAATGCCGGGGGTTCGATGTCCCGTTGCTGCGACAAATTGAGCATACGCCTGCTGGGTAACTAAATTGGTTTGCAGGCAAAAGGCGTTCAGTGTCTGCGTCTGTGGCGTTGCTTCAAATTCAAACCAGCGGCGATCGCGTAATCGCTGCTCGGCCTGAGCGATCGCAGTCGGTGTATCAGCAATGGCAGCGGCTGAAATTTCATATCCGTAGTCCCGCTCAGCCTGATCGCTGCCAGCAATGAAGTCACCTGCCGGGATGAAGACAAATCCCGGCAGGGCTTCACAGCGATCGCGGGTCATGGGCTCGCGGGCTTGCTCGGCTGGTTCTGTGCTGCAGGCAGCTAATGCCAACAACAAACTGAACAATACTCGGGCACTTCCCCATGCTTTAGCCATTTATCCTGCCCTCAGACTGGATTCATCTCGACCCCGGTTTCCAGTACTAACATAGACATCGGTTCCCTAAATGAGAGCTATGGAAAACCAAAACTGGTTAGTTACTGACAACGGCACGCTACGGTCCTTTGGTTCAGCCGAAATGGAGCCTCCCGCTCGAACCTACCGCCTCTATCGCTTTCTGACTGAGCTGGAAGATGTGCTGGCGAATATTAAAGATGACCAAAAACGGGTGCAGGCGATCGCGCCCTTAGTTCGCAAGTTGTTAATCAGCTCTTATTGGCTGCAGATGGAATTTAAGGAACCGGATCCTAAAACTGGCTGGGGTGTCCACTTCATGTACCGTGAGTATGAGTTTCCCCTAACGGTGCAGATGGTCAGCTGGCGACCTGGAACCTCATCAACGATTCACAACCATGCCACATGGGGTCTGGTGGCTATGGTAGGTGGGCAAGAAAAAAATCGCATTTGGCGACGGGCTCCGACTCCAGATACGCCTCACAAGCTTGAACCCGTTAGCGAAATCGTGCTGTCTCCAGGCGATATCATTACATTCACTCCTGGAGCAGTCCATCAGGTCGAACCTATCGGCGATGAACCCACAATCTCCTTCAACCTGTATGGCGTTACGGATTTCAAGAACCGCTACGTCTTCAATCCAGAAAAGCAAACAGCAGAATTGTTTTAGATGGGCACGGGCTTTGGCCCTTTGCCCATCCTACTGTTGGTGATTTAGCCGCCGGAGCGGAGGCTGTCGAGCTTGCGAACGAAGAGGTCGCTGAGGATAGTGATAACCCGACGCTTGCGAAGTTTGATATTGGCGTTGACCGACATCCCTGACTGCAGAGGCAATGCTTCGCTGAGCTCCTGAGTTTCCAGCTCGATTTCAGTGGGGAACCGATAGAACTGGTTGATCTCATCTGGCGGCAAGGCATCAGAACCAATGTGAACAACGGTACCTTCCACGTCCCCAAATTCGCTGAAGGGGAAGGAATCAATCCGGACGTCCACCTTGAGGGGTTCGCCCTGGGCAAACTGCTGAGTCACAAAACCAATGTCGCGGTTGGTGATGAATACACGAGCAACAAGACTATCGCCAGGGACAATTTCCAGAATTGGCTCAGTGGCATTGGCCACGTACCCAGGTTCGTTCGCTGTAAGATTAAACACCTGGCCAGCTACAGGCGCTCGCAGCTCCTGGTTAGCCAGTGCGTATTCGAGCCGAGCAATTTGACCCGCAATTTCTTCTAGACGCTTGTCATTCTCAACCACGACTTTCTGCAGTTGGCTATCGATGTTAGCGATCTGGGTGCGGTTCGCATCGATCCTTTCCAGCAGATCTTGTTCAGACGCAGCGACCGTCTGAACAAGCTGCTGGTTGGCCTGAATAATGGCCAGGGCAAGTCGCTGCTCTTCTTCCTGTAGATTATTGACCTCAGTCAGGCTGTCACTAACCGCTTGCGTACGGTTCTTAACCTCTTGCTCTTGCTGTAAGACTTGCAGTTCGGCAATAGCGCCTGCTTCTTCCAGCGGGATAAGACGACCCAAGATATTGCTTTCTACTTCCTGCGCGCTTTGAGCATTTTCTAAGGCGCTTCGAGCATTTGATAGTTGCAAACGAACCTGAGTGAGCTGCTCTTCAAGCTGCTCAATTTCGAGCTGGTTGATCTCGACACGGGCACCAAAATCGCCTAAGGATGCTTGTACCCGTTGCAGTTGTTGAGGCGATAGATTGCCGCCATCACCCCCGTTGAGAATGGCTCGATAAAGCTCGTTTTCTTCGCTTAAAGCAGCGCGGTTGCTGGTGAGACGAGCAACCTCTGGCGATACCGTGACTGGAGCACCTTCAATCGGATCACTGGATAGCTGCGTCCGATAGTATCCGCTTTCTTCAACCAAGCGCTTTTCGACTTCTTTAAGTGCCTGTAGTTCTGCGGCAGTAGCGGTGGGGTCCAAAGTTACCAGTACCTGACCCTGCTCAACCGTTTCTCCTTCATTTACCAGAATTTCTTCGACAACACCGCCAACGGGAGCCTGAACGGGCTGTACAACCCCTTTTGGCTCAAGCTTGCCCTGGGCGGGAATCGCTTCTTCAATTTTGGCGAGGCAGGCCCAGGTAATGGAAGCAACCGTGACACTAACAATGCCCCAAACAACGTAGCGCGCCCAGCGGGGCGACTGCCGCAGGATCACAGCTCGGTCAAAGTTGCCGATCGGCATTTGGGGTTGCTGAGGAGGGCCGTGGCCGTTGCGGCCATTGCCGTTTTGAGAAACGCCGTTTTGGGAAATCCGAGGTCCAGGAGTCATATCTAATCTTCTTTTTTGAATGGTAGAGAGGCTATTGTGATGTGACGCAATAGACTACGTCTTTACTCGGGCGTATTTTGTTGCTGCTGGAAAAGAGTATAGTAGCGGCCCTTAAGTTCCATAAGCTCGGCATGGGTTCCGCGTTCGACCGCAGCTCCCTTGTCCATCACCAGGATACTGTCGGAATCTTGAATTGTGCTGAGACGGTGTGTGATAAAGAATACAGTGCGTCCCCTAGCCCACTCTTTGAGGTTGTCGCATACCTGCTTCTCGGTGTCATAGTCCAGAGCACTGGTAGCCTCATCCAGAATAAGGAGGCGGGGATTATGCAGGATGGTGCGGGCGATCGCAACTCGCTGCCGCTGTCCCCCCGATAAAGACGAGCCCCGTTCGCCGACCCGACTGTTGTAGCCCAAAGGTAAGTCCATGATGAAATCATGGGCGCAGGCAATCTGGGCTGCTTCAATGATTGTTTCGGTGTCTGCCTCAGGGCGTGTTAAGGCTATGTTCTCCTGCACACTTCCTTCAAACAGCAGACTATCCTGTGGCACGATACCTACCTGCTGGCGCAGGGAGTACAGTTCCACCTTGCTGATGTCGTACTTGTCGATCAAGATGCGGCCTGACTCCACTTCATACAGGCGCGGCAGCAGCTTCATCAAGGTGCTCTTACCGGAACCACTCTGGCCGACGATGCCGACGAACTGTCCGGCAGGAAACTCCAGATTCACGTTCGCCAGCTGCAGGGGACCGGAGGCCGCAAATCGGAAGGCGATATTTTCGTAGCGGACGTTGCCCTGAATATCCGGCATCTGGATTTGATTGCGGCCTTCGTCCTCAGCCTCACGCGGATTATCCAGAATGTCGCTCAATCGTTCCAGCGATAGGGCCGTTTCCTGGAAGTTCTGCCAAAGTTGAGCCAAGCGTAGCAGGGGGGCAGTCACATAGCCGGAAATAATCCGGAAGGCGATGAGCTGACCCAAACTCAGCTGACCCTGGAGTACCAGATAAGCCCCCACCCACAGCACCAACAATGCCGAAATCTTGTTGAGGAAGTTGCTGCCTGCACCGGCAGCCGTGGAGGTCAAGACCGTGTTAAATCCTGCACTCACATAGCTGGCATAGCGCTCTTGCCACTGCCACCGGGTCCGGAGTTCAATGTTCTGCGCTTTAACGGTTTGAATCCCGGAAAGTGCTTCTACCAAGTAAGACTGGGTGGCCGCGTTGCGCTCAGCTTTGACCCGCAACTGACGACGCACGATTGGCGATACCAGAATCGTTAATCCCACAAAGAACGGAATGGTCGCCAAAGCCACCAGCGTCAGTAGCCAGCTGTAGATGAACATGACTACGATGTAGAGCACTGAAAAAACAGCGTCC
>JBCBJE010000043.1:0-12480 GCA_038523735.1 Cyanobacteria bacterium J06626_18
CCGATGAGGGGATAGAGACTACCCGCCAAAATGGGAGAGAAAATCGCACCACTGTAGTTAACGGCAGCGACCATACTTTCGGCCCGCGTGTAGTCCTTTTGGGGGACTAGCAGCGCTATGGAAGTGGAGTAGGCCAAGGTCTGCACCTGACCAAAGCAGCCGTAGAGAGCAACCGCGCTGTACAAGTGCCAGATTTGTAGGCGATCGCCCCAATGCAGCAGTCCAATGATGACCGTACACAGCATCGCCACCACATCGCCGAGAATCATTAGATATTTGCGGGGAAAGCGATCGACAATAATGCCGGCGATGGGAGTGACGACAATACGCGGTAACTGCGAGAAAAAGGCAACCAAAGCTAAACTCGTCGCCATGCCCGTGATGTCCCACACCCAAATCATCAGGGCGAACACCGTCATGTAGCTGCCCATAGTAGAAACGAGCTGCCCTATCCAGATGCGGAAAAATGCGCGCATTGATCAAAAGGTCCAAGAGAGTTTACCGGTTACTGTGAATGGCTGCCCCGGAATCACCCGGAACTGGTCACGGGCTCCTTCAAAGTACCGTACGTCGAAAAGGTTTTGAAAGTTGAGCTGAGCCCGGAAATCCTCATCTTCATAGAAAAGGGTCGCGTCAGCGCGCGTGTAACCTGGAATCTCAAAGGGAGCCACGAGAGGCGCACCTTGCCGACTGAGGCTACCATTGCGCTCACCCACAAAATAGAGCCCCAACCCCAGACCAAACCCTTCCAAGGCACCACTTTGAAACTGGTAAGTTGTCCATAAGCTGGCAGCATTGCGGGGGGCATTGACCAACTGCACACCTTCTTCAAAAACGGTGTCTTCGGTAACTCTGGCATCCGTGTACGCATAGCTAGCAATGATGTTCCAGCCGGGTAAAATTTCGCCTACTAGGTCAAATTCAAATCCGGCACTCGCCTGCTCACCGACTTGTACCTGAAAGCCTTGATTAGCGGGATCTGGATCTTGGGTCGCAATATTGCTGCGCGTCAGGTCGTAATAGGCCAGGGTTGCCAATATGCGATCGTCAAACAAGCTGGCCTTAATGCCTACTTCATACTGACTACCACGTTCGGGCTCAAATATCTCCCCATCAAAGCTGCTACCAATCACAGGCAAAAAAGATTCGGCATAGCTCGCGTAGATAGAAAGATTCTCAGTGGGTCTAAACACTAAGCCGACTCTTGGGCTGAAGGCGGTGTCAGAAGTTTCGAGGCTTATCCCATTGCGCACATCCTCAAAGTCCTGTTCGGCAAAGTCAAGACGTCCCCCCAATACCAACACCAAATTCTCCAAAAGATTAATCTGGGTTTGGGCATATAGACCTAATGTCTCAGTCTTCGTAATTTGATCGGTTCCAGGCAAATCACCTGGATTAAATTCACCAAAAAAACGGTCAGAGTCATAGTTAGGGTCAAACACATCAAAGGGCTCGAACAGGAAGGGTGGAATTGCCAACCGTCGGATTAATTCATCGCGCTCAATCTCATGCGACCATTCTGCGCCTAATAACAATGTTTGATCGAGCCCCAATACGTCAAAATTGCCAATGAAGTTTCCGTTGATTGTGTAGCCTTCACGGCTGCTGGGGTTCGCTAAATAGACCCGAGTCAGCGAGCTAAAGTCAACCTGGCCGCCTACTTGTGGATAGCCTGTACCGGCTAGCACATTACTCACAGGCGTCCGCTGAAAAGACCCTAAAAACTGATTTTCAAATCGCCAATTCTCGCTAAAGCGATGGCTAAATTGGTAGCCTACCCGCACCAGCGTCGTTTCCTCTTCGGACAAATCGGGCTCACCAACATTGGTTCGCAGATCCAGCGTGCCTGCACCATCAAGCGTGTCTAATGAATCCTGATTATCGCCTTCTAAAGTTGCCTGTAAGGCAGGCAATGTATTCCCTTCGATCCCAATAGCTGGAATTGCCGGGAGCCCCGGTCCGGCTCCCTCATTGCGGATCCTGGAATACTCAAAATCGACAATTAAGCTGGTGTTTTCGGTATTAACTAGCTGCAGCGTCGGCGCAATGAACAAAAAATCAGTTTCGGCAAAATCCTGAAAGCTGCCCCCATCCTCATAGGCAAAATTAAGCCGGTACCCTAAATTACCCGACTCATCCAACGGTCCTGTGAAATCAGCCTGAGTTCTAATTAGTTCATCGCTGCCAATGGTCGTCTCAATTTCATAGCGAGGTTCGTCTAAAGGACGCTCCGTTACTAAGTTAATAACGCCGCCCACATCACCTGAACCAAAAAGCACCGAGGACGGCCCCTTAAGCACCTCAATACGCTCAATATTGTTGATGGTGGAACCAAATCGCAACGTGTCATCGCGAAGACCATTACGCAGAATACTGGTTGATTCAAAGCCCCGAACAATCGGCAAACTGCCCCGATTCCCCGCGCCCAAACGGCCCGTCGATACGCCACTCACGTTCTGCAGCGCTGAACCCAGACTGACCCCGCCTTGATCTTCCACGACCTCTTGGGAAATCGATTGGATACTCTGAGGCGTATCCAGCAAGTCAGCTCCCGTCCGAGTTCCCTCACGGAGAGGCTCATAGCGGGGCGGCGGTTTAGCCGTAACAATCAGCCGCAGATTACCCACATCCAAATCATCGAGCGTGTTCCCTTCAGCCACAGTATCGGGAGGAAAAATATCAAGCGTCAAAGTCTCGGCGGTTCGAGCTTGAAATACCTCTGGCAGAGTGGCCGTCGCGCTAACCAACGTCAGCCGCACAGTCGTCTCGTCTAACTGTTCTATCGTAACGTCTGTTATTGGGCCAGCCTCAAAGCGCCGACGATACGGAATATCAATCGGCAACAAGGCCAGCTGAGTCCGGGGAATATCAATCACTAGCGTGTCTTGCAGAACCGACTGGAAAACCTCTAAGGACGCACCGGTAGAAGTCTCCAGCACTAACTGAACACTGTCCTCAATCGGGACAACGGTTACATTTGTAATTTTGGTGACCTGGCCGTAGCTCGGACGAGCTATCAGGAAAGGGAGGCTTCCTGCGATCGCAAAGCCCGTAAACCGAACAAGGGAATTCATCCAAATGCACTCAATGACAACTGAAAATACTTGCGCGAAAGGTAAAGCACGCCACCGAGGCATCTTAGGCTTATTGACAACAAAAATCAATAGAGGTTTTGTTGTTCGTTATTGGTTCTTCGTTGTTCGTTCAGGGTTCAGGGTTTAAGGTTCTTCTGCCCTTTTACCTTTTACCGCTTCCCCATCACTCCCCACTCCCCCTACCCTCTACCTAATCCTCAGGCGATGCTTGCGGCACGGGCGTCCGGAGGGCTGCACCGGGAGCGATGCGCGAGACGGTGGGCTTTGTGCTGCTGACTGCAGGCTCTGGACTCGGCGCGGGGGCAGATGAAGGTATGGGTACGGTTACCGGCGGCGTCACTTTAGGACTGTCGGCGGCTGTAGAACTTTGGCCAGAGCTGGGGCGCGAGGCCGCTGCCGTTGCTGTCGTTGGAGTCTCGCTCGCCGCAACGGGTTTTGAATCAGCAGACGTTTCCCTATTAGCAGGTGCCGAACCAGCGGTTGTTTCTGCAGAGGCTGGTTTAGTTCCCTGCTGGATCGCGGCCAGCGACGCTGCTGCCGAACCGGAGGCTCCAGCAACACGGGCAGGCTGCGAGGAACCGGATGAAGAGGAACTGGACGAGGGGGTTGCAGGCGTCGAGCTCGTTACACTCGATATCGAAGAACGAGTGGCGGTTGAGCTAGTTGAACTAGGTAGAGCTTCACTGGTTGCCGGTTTAGGCGTTGGGTCAGACGCTACGGACGCAACTGAACCAGAGGCCCCAGCAACACGAGCAGGTTGAGCGGAATCCGTCGACGTTAGGTTTGGCTGCACCGGGAGCTCAACGGATTCCTGCGTACCTACAGCCTGTACAGCCTCATACTGTTCTGATCCTTCAATCACAAAAGCTATATTGGCAACAACCCAGCCCCCTACACCCCGGGGATCTTCTAAGCGCCAATTGTCGCGGATCTCTTGCAACGTCGCTTCGTCAAACGCGGAGTTGCCACTGGAGGATTCGATCTCAGCGGACGCGATACTGCCATCACCATTAAACTCAATTGCCACGGTAGGAAGCCCTTCTCTCCCCCGACGTAGCTGCGATTCAGGGTAGTCAGGCAACGTGCAGGGGTTGCAAGAGATAACGCGCGAACCACCCCGACGTCTTTGAGCATCGTCGAGGCTGGCGATCGCAGGGACTGTGGGTGGAGTCAGCGCCACATCAGGCGGCTTGACCGCTACATTGGGGGGCAACACAGGGCCTTCCGCCACCTCCGGACTTCCGGAACCCGCCACAATGCCGATCGTATCGCTTTCGCCAACGGCCCCTTGCCCCTCCGGTATACCACTTTCACTGGTGACTGCTGCAGCCTGAGTCGGAACCGTATCTACCGAGTCAGCGGTTGCGGGTGTCGGGACAGCTGTCTCAGTCGTTGGCAGTGGGGGAAGGGCAGCTTCGGAAGCCGCTGCCGCAGGCTCATTAGCAACGGCCTCTTCGTTAGTAGGGGGTGGTGCGACCTCTTCAGGCGGTTCGGGCGGAACGTCTTCTTCCTCCACCCAAATGACATCAACGGGTTCTTGGGCTTTCTCCAAAAGGGGATCAAAGGTGCCGATCAAATTGGCAGCAAATCGAACGATGAGAGGCACTGAAGAGATGTGCAATCCCACAGCCCCGATGATGGCCCCAATGATAATGCGTCGAAAGAGGCGGATTTCTTTCTTGCGCTGTTCAGCGCACGGTTTAGAGAAGCCCATAAAAATCTTGACGGGTTATTGAGAAATATTCTTACCCTACGAGAGAATTTACAGTACATCTATTGATTCATCAAGCTGGTCGCACTCTTACTAAGAGCACCGCCGCAAGTACTGCCGTTACCGCACTGACATAAAACGGAGCAGACACCGACACCTGAGCATACAGCCACCCCGCTATCAGACTGGCTGGTAAAGCCGCCAGCCCCACCACCATATAGAACGTGCCTATCTCAGCGCCCCGCCGTTGTGGATGCACCAAGTCTGCTACAAATGCCTTCTGCACCCCGCGCGTCAGAGTGGAATATAAACCGTAAAACCCAAACAGAACCCAAACTGCCGTTGCTCCCCAGGCGATCGCGAACCCTAGATACACCCCCGCAAATACCAAATAGCCACTCGCCAGCAACGGTCGTCGCCCCACCCGATCCGACAGATTGCCTACGGCATACCCCAGCAGCACCTCCACCAAATTGAATACTGCGTAAAGCAGCAGCACCTGATCGCCTCCAAAGCCCAAATCCTGCGCCCGCAGCAGCAAAAAAGCATCGGAAGAATTGCCTAAGCTGAACAGCCCCACCACTAGCAGGTAACGCCTATAGACCGGACTCAAACCCTGAAATGCAAACTGAGGCCGCGATCGCTTTTGGGTCGCGGATTTACCCACGCGGCGGTCAGGAGGAGACGCAATATAGCGTATCTCTACGTCCTCCCCATCCCCTCTTTCCCTCTCCCCCTCTCGCTGCGGCTCTCGCACTAGGATTATCAGTACCAAAACCCCCACGACCGCAGGTAAAAAGGCGATCGCAAACACCCCGCGATAGTTGTCAGTAAACCGCAGAAGAAACGCAAAGCCCACCAATGGTCCGACCACTTCGCCAATCGTTTCCAGGCTGTGATGGAGGCCAAAGGCTCGACCCCGCTGCTGCGGTGAACAGTTCTCAGCAATGAGCGCATCTCTGGGTGCAGCGCGTAATCCTTTACCGACGCGATCAAGGAACCGTGCGCCCAGCACATGACCCCATACCCCCGCGATCGCTAAAACCAGTTTGGCAACAGCGCCCAGTCCATATCCCATCACGGCAAAGGGCTTACGCTGTCCCACGCGATCAGACAGCCAACCAGAATAAAGTTTGAGGATGCTCGCCGTACTCTCAGCAATCCCCTCCACGACGCCGACTGTCCAAGCGGGAGCCCCGAGCACTGTAGTCAGGAAAATAGGCGTCACGGGATACACCATTTTGCTGGCTAGGTCAGTGAAGAGACTGACCAACCCCAAAGCTCGAACGGTGCTGCTGAGCCCCTTGGATGAATAAGGTTGTTCCATAATCGAAGAAGAATCAAGGCAGAACGCTTGATGAAAAATTTTCTCAAAGCAAAAGTCATTCTGTCAGATAGCCTCTATCTTCTGTGTTATCGAGAAGACTTTGAAATCATTCGGCTGTGTATCGAGAAGACTTTGAAATCAGTGATCTACCGCCTGGGAACAGAGACAGACATGCCTCAATCAAAAAACAGTTCTATAAATATAAGTAACTAGAGCCCTGAAATTAATGAGAATTAATTGCAATAATATCTGAAGTGAGCTGCTAACTCTGGGATGATTCATGACGACAACCTCTGCTCCACAAAAAGCCAACGTCCTCGCCCAGCTACTTTTTCGATCCGAAACGGATACAGGTCTTTGGTTCCAGGTTCTATGGCTGGTGATTAGAGTCAGCGCTGGGGGACTGATGATCCACAACGGTCTAGACAAACTAGCCAATGTCCAAGGCTTTGCTGACAATGTGGTGACCTATATCGGTCTCCCCTATCCAGTTTTCTCTACCTACTGTGCTGCCTACGTGGAAGTAATAGGAGCCATTTTGCTGATCCTAGGGTTTCTAACCCGCTTAAATGCAGCTGCACTGCTTGTCACCATGCTAGTGGCCATTTTCTTCCACATCAAAGGCAATGGTCTTAAGGTAACCCCCTTGGAAACGGCTGCCCTTTATGCGTCGTTTTACTTGTTCTTTTTAGTCAATGGGGCTGGTAAGTTTGCGATCGACACCTGGCTGTGGCGGCAGTTAAACCCCGAATCCGAGTCGTAAACTATATCCGCTTTGAAAGCATGCGTTTTTTCGCTTCAGGCAAAACAAAGAAGCTGAAGGTGGTCGAGGTTTATCTATGGCGCAAGAACTCGTATCCAATACCCTTTTGTTCATAGGCGTTGTCGTAGGTCCGCTATCACTGCTGATATTAATGCTCTGGTTTGTTGGTTTATCCTTGCGCGATCTAAGTCGCAAGCTCATACAAACGCGTCAACTTCGGTCTACCCCCTGCCACCGCTGCCTTTATTTTTCAGGCTGTGAAGAACTGGAATGTGCAGTTAACCCCTATGAAGTGTTGACTCAGGCGGCTAAAAATTGCAGCGACTTCGAGCCATCAAGCTCTCCTAAGCAAATTATTTGGTGGTATCACAAACTTTAGTTAACAGACATCCTTCATCTTCTAGTCACTTCTGCCTAGAGAGAATTGTGCTAGGCTACATCTAGTTTATTGAGATTTTTTCTCAATAAGGTCGATTCCAAGTTTTTAACATAGGGATAGGCTGCCTTGCATCTGCAGCAGGTCGCTAATCACTTATCAGCCCTTAGTTCAATGCACGATTCTACACTCAACTTGTCACCGTTAGATTGTCCCCCAGTGCATACCTTCAAGCGCCGGGAAAGCATTCCACTCAAGAAGAATATCCTTTGGCAAATCCGAACCGGCAGTGCTCGCCTCTTTACGATCGCCGAAGATGGATCTGTAATTACTCTGGGATTTTGGGGAGTGGGTGATTTGACAGGTCATCCGCTCGCCTGTGTCGAACCTTGTCAACTCGAGTGCTTGACTCACGTGGAAGCAGTTGCTTTAACAACCAACCAATGCTGGAACTTGAACCAAGTCATGCTAAACCATATTTGCCAAATGCAAGAATTAATCAGGATGCGCCATGGGCATATCTTACAGCGACTGCATCTCCTACTTAATTGGCTGGCGTCTAAGTTTGGGAGTTTCACTGAACAAGGCTATTTGATCCAACTCCGTCTCACTCACCAACAGATAGCGGAAGCGATCTGCACCAGTCGAGTCACCGTAACTCGCCTCATACAGAAGCTCGAGCGCAGTGATGTCATTCGCTATTCCGGACAGCAATGCATTATCCTGCGCCACTGTTAGGGATAAAGACAGAAAAATCCCTAGGCATACAGGAGTCAGAAAACTTCGTAATCACGTGGCAAAGCTGCTTGTATTTGGTTAAGATTTGGTTAAGGGAAGGCGATTCTCAAAAATGCTACCTGTACGATTGCTGAAAGCTGTTCTCAATAATTTTGTTTATGTTTCGAGCCGATGGAGGTGCGCTGATGGATAAATCACTGCAACGCTTTCTATATCCTCATGCTCCTTACCATGGCCCCGTTAAGCCAGAGCAGCTTGTTTTCAACGCTAACTTGCAGGAATTTGCTCAGCGGGTGGGGTACATCAGTGGTTTGCATACAGGCGGCAAGCTCTCCTCAGACGAAGCCTTTGCCGAAGTCCGTCAGCTTTGGAAAACGCTTAAACGGAGTAAAAAGCAGCTGAAAGTTGGAGCCTCAGAGGATAGAGAGTGAAGGTGGGGGATCTCGTTCGCCTTGAGCAACCCTTCATTCCAGCGATCGCGGCTTATCAGGTCTATCACTTTGGTATTGTTGTTGGAGTGGTCTCAGAGTGCTCCAACACCGACGTCTTGGTTCATCTCTTTGACCCTGCCAGTTCCGACATCTATACGGATGAATCAGGTCTTAAGGCTGTTTACAGCTTTCAACTGAATGAGGTTGAGCCTGTAGGCGATCGCTCTCAACACAACGAATGAAACCACCTGAGGACAAACCAATTTCAGTTCCTTAATAATGACTTTAACGCCTACGTCAAGAGCGTTTGGATTACTTCGTCCGATGAGACAACCGTTGCATATTCACCGTGTAGATTGGCCAGCGCCATAGCATGAACCTCGTCAGCAGTACGATGGACACCCGCAAAGTCTGTCTTCGCAAATGCGAAGGTAGCATCCGAAATGACAAAGGTTTGAAAACCAAGATTTCCTGCTGTTCTGGCGGTCGCCTCAACCGAGTTATTTGTGCTTACACCCACAATCACTACAACATTGAGCCCCCTTACATGAAGCCATCGCTCAAGCCCTGTATTGATAAAGGCATCAGGAACATTTTTTTCGACAACATGTTCAGTGTCAAATGGTGTGAAATCAGGTTGAAACTCAACCCCCAATTGCCCCGGCCCAAATGGCGACTCTGGTGTGCGCGATATGTGACGAACATGCACAATCGGAGCTTCAATTTCTCGCCATTCCATCAACAATCTAGCTATCTCAAGCTCTGCTGAAGGGTTGTTACGCTCACCAGCGGTAGACAAACTCATGCCGCGCTGCATATCCACAATGATAAGAACTGGATAAGCCATAGGTACAGTTAAGATTGAAGTCAGTCGTGCAAGCTGACTTTATACTGCTTGACCGGGCGCAATTCCTCTGCTGCGCCAGAGCGTAGCTGCGTCATCACCGTGTGGCTCACCTCAACCCTGGCTCTGTGTACAGCACTCACAGCCCCCTTGCCATCGCCCGCTCGGATTTTGACCTCAGCCCAATTGAGCTTCTGATCTAGTTTCTTCAACAACACCTGCGCCCGTATCGTCGGCACCCAGCGCAACAGCCAGCGGAGGAGCCAATGCAGCAGCTTACCTCGATCCTTGGCCACAATTCGCGCAGTTTTAGGAGTCTCCAGCCACTGCCAGCCTACCTGCATCCAGACCTCACGCTCAGCAATTTGCGCCCAGCGCGATAGTCCTGACCAGCCCCGATAAAACTGCCGCAACTGCGTTACATCGCCCTTGCGATAGACCAGCGCATCCAAGCTATCTGGCCCTAAATGCCCCCAGAATTGCCCCATGGGGAAATCTATTAGCGTCGGGGCAAAGTTATGCCCACCAAAGTGAGCCGCTTGCCAAACCTGCAGCCAGCCTTCTACCGCATAGTACCGGCGGAGGGTTTTGTACAGAGGCGTCCCGAAGCGACCACAGGCCACATCGTAGTGGGTATGCGTACAGACAAATAGACTACGAACGGCAGGCTGCCGATAAGCTTCATAAGTTGTCAGCTGTGATGGTTGCAATAGGAGTGCCTTGGCTAAGTCGGCGATCGCCTCCCCAGGCACACAATACTGGTGAGCCTCATACTGAGCAAATAGGCGGCTAGGTCGTCGGTAGCAAATGACATGACGGTACCCCGGCTTGGAATAGTGTCGATCAGGGGCGATCGCCAGAATCTGAGTTTTGGCCCAAAGACGCGGACGCTTCTCTAATACCTGGAAGAGTGCCAAAAGTTCAGATGACGCTTCCTGCCACGGATTTTTTGTCCAGGGACGCGGCACCTCAATCAGAATCCAGAGGTCAGCTGCGATCGCGGTGCCAATCGGATCTTCCCCATTATGCTTGGAGGCAACGGAACAGTAGCGGCAGTCAGATTGGGCCGGAGTATTTCGGGTAATTAAGGAAGACATTAGGATGAGCTACGAATCTTTCTGGGTGGGATGAGGTGAGTGATCGATACTTAGGAATTCTAGCTGCTGGCGATCGCGAATTGTGATACAGAGCCAAATACTTTATGGCTTAGCGATCTGGCGTTGCTGCACTAGTCCAGTCACGATGGCTAACCCAAATATCCCTAACAAAGCAAATCCTAAGAGCAGTTTGCCACCCTCTAACAGGCCTGCTCCCAGAGCCACAATGGGTGGATTCGAAACGGCGATGCCAACAACTAAAGCTGGAGCAAACTTGATCGCCGGAGCTTTGGTAAGCCCAACACCGTAACAGACAAAATCGAAGAAGCCCGTCATCAAGCAGCCCACTAACAGAAAAAAGTTCCGCTCTAAGTGACGCCGGCTGAGGGTATCAATCCGCCCCATAAAGCTTTCGCCTACTAAGCGTTGCACCAGTCCCCGCCCACAGCGTCGCGAAAGAAAAAAGCTCAGCGAGCAGGATAGAAGATCGGCCACACAGACTACGACTAAACCCTGCCCGAAGCCCAACAAACCACCTGCGAGTACTGAGTAAGCAGTTCCAGGTAGTGCCGGAATGACGACACTGATAAACCGCAGGCCGAAAAGCCCTAGCGGAGCCCAGACGCCAAGGTGTTCTACCTGAGCACGTAACTGTGTGATGCCGTAATGATTGACACCCCAAACAATGGCCACTACTAGCATCAAGATGCCTAAGAACCGCAGAGTTTTCGCTAGGGTAGATCGCTTCATCGGGGTTAATTCGGAGTCGATGTATCTGTCCCAGACTTTGCAGTATGCGCGTACATTCAACGATATGCAAGTGTCACCGAGCCCCGTATCGTATCACCAACGGAGCTTTACTCATGATAATCAGTTGCATTAGCTACCAAGCTTGGGTATGCTGGTAGAAATCAATAGTCAACAAAGAATCATTATTATCTTTGGGAACGAGTCAGAACTTATCTGATTTGTGTGTCTACTGCCCGTATTTCTTCCCCAGTGGGGTATCTATCACCTGGTAACGTAAGGGCTCATAGCTTCAAGGTACTACGCCTCAAGTTATTCGAATCTAGGGGGCCTGAGCCCTCGGTCACCAAGTTTGGTTTTCATTCTATTGTTGATCGTATAACGTCATCTGAGAATCGTTGTCGATAAGCTTACTCTCCTTTGAATCTTACCGTTCGCTATTGCATGGACTAAACATCATGGAATCTGTTAATGCTAACTACTCACCCTCAAGCGAACGCTTCACCCTAGCAATTGAGTTAGACCGCGTAGCCCGCTGGGATGTCTATTTTTACCTGCAGGAACTATCGATTCCCTGTGAATGTAAGTTCAACCAACCGCTGCGAGTTCAGGTTGATTCCGCTAGCACGGCCATGCAGCTATGGAGCCTTGTTCGGGTCTTCACTGCTTCAAAGCAGCAATGTACAGAGCACTTGGAGCAATGTTGGCAACAAGTCTTCATAGGGCACTAAGAGGCTATGAAGCTAGCTTTAGACTGTCACGGGTCAAAAAGTGCTCTAAGTGATAGACTCGCTCTTCAGTTTTCAACAAGATTTGCTCATACAGGTAGCGAGTCGCTCGGTCTCCCAAGCTCTCAGCTTGATTGGCTTGGCGACGAATCAATTCGACCAGCGATCGCTCGGCCTCTAAGTCGTGTTCAATCATTACCCGGCAACGAAAGCTATCGTCGGACTCGGGCTCAAAGCAGCAAAGTTGGGACAGCTTACTAAATGTTAGCGCTGGGACACCGCCCAAGCCATGAAGTCTCTCACCCAGGTCATGGGCATGTTTTTCTACTTCTTCGTAACTTTCCGAGAAATAGTCATGAAGCATGTAGTACTCAGCACCCTCAACCACAAAATGGTGTTTCTGATATTGCAGATAAAGCGCCATAAAGCTAGCGTAGGCAATTCCAAGGCCCTCGACAACGGGTTCCGTAATTGATTTTTCTAGCGCAATTGGATTATCAGCAATTTCACCATAGACTTGTTGCAAAGTTTCGATAGCGGACATAATTCTCTTCCTTAATTGATGATTATTCTTGGTGCCTAGAAAATTTTGAGCTTTAGCCAAAGATACAGGCTTTAACTAA
>JBCBJE010000044.1:0-12449 GCA_038523735.1 Cyanobacteria bacterium J06626_18
AATTGAAGACTTCATCTGTAGATGCTCCTATACCTGAAGCAAAAATGGCTTCAGTTCTGACAAATCGAGAGCAGGAGGTTCTGCAATTGATTATTGAGGGATTCTCAAGTCAAGAAATTGCCGATCGCCTATTTCTCTCATTCGGCACTATCAAATCCCATGTGCGGATGATTCTCAGTAAAGTCGAACGTTCAGCCGAATAGCGTCAGAAGCCAATACTCTTCTGGCTTCTGACGCCTGACTCTTGGATTCTTTCATCACCCCAATTGCCGGCTTTAAGTTGATGTCTCTTTAAAGTTGCTAAAATCTTCTCGGGCGTAATCGGTTTAGCCAAGAAATCGGAAGCCCCCACGCGTTTTGCCTGGGCGCGATCAGCAGTACCATCCCGACTGGTTACCATGACTACTGGCGTATGCTTAAAAGCCGAAATCTGGCGAATTCGAGCACAGACTTCGTAGCCACTTAAAATGGGCATAAGCACATCCAAAAAGATGAAATCGGGCTTTTGCTCCAGTAGCCAGGGTAAGGATTGAATCGGATCGCGAATACTGGTGAAGCGGTAGCCGGCTCGTCTCAGGATTTGCCCCATGGCCATACTGTCAAACTGGCTGTCTTCAAGATAAGCAACCAAGGGACGAGTCGGTGGAAACTGTAATGGTTGAGCTGCGATAACAGCCCCCGATTCAGACGCGACTGTAACATCTGAAACCGCGACTAATTCCAGAATACCTTGAGTGATGTAAGGCATGATTGAGCGCGTCAGCAGCAGCACATGCTGCTTTAGTGTGGCTGCCAGATCGCGGAGGGTGCGATCGCCATCAATAAGCCTAGTGAGATTGTTATAAGCAGTTGGGGGAGTTTGTTGCCATAAGGCTTCAGCATCCCGAATCACCGGTGCAAGGTTAGGCGAGCAGGTTGCCAAGCCGGCTCGTTGCCAAGCACTCCATGTATGTATGGCTTGCTCTAAAACATGACTAGATTTCACCAAAACTGAAGGGGAAGGCGGAATATTTTGGCAAAATTCATAGCTAATCAATTGAATGTCGGCAGTGCGATCTTCGACTTGACAAACTTGAAAAAAATCAAACAGTGTTTCAATCAGAGTCCCTCTGACAACTGCAATAATCTGGCTTGGTAAAAGTTGCCCCTGCTCAACTCGCTGCATAAGCTCTGAATAGTGCCAAAGCTGAGATGAATCAAGAGTCGACTGGAAGAATCGGTAATTTAGCTGTGGGCAACATCGAATAATTTGTCGACGCCAACAGCGTACAGGATGAACACCACCGGTACTGCCTACGAGGCTGCCATTCAGGAAATACAAATTCCAAGTCTGGATTTGGTTACCTGATACTGTTACGGCTAAACAACCAGAAAATCGTTTCTTAGTGTGAGCTACGAGCCGCTGTAACACGTCCTCATCACGGCTTAAAATTTCACTAGCAACGGGCTGGCACGCAGCGGTAAGGAAGGATTCAGGAAGAAACATCCAAGGATTCCAAACTCCTAAATCTACTATCTGAGAACATGTTACAAAAGTGAAACAACTCGCAAAGCAGGTATCAGACAACCCTTCGGGAGGCAGTCTTCTGACCTGAGTCAATCTACGCATAGGTGAATATCTTGGCAAAGAGGTGTTAGGTATTTTAGCGGGAGGGCCACCCTGTATATCCAAGCTGCTAAAGATCCACTGCTCCTTTAAGGAAAAAACACGCTGAGTTTTAATCGGAACTATCTTTGCAGCTCAGCCATCTCCTTTAGTTCTATAAGATGTGCAGTACCGATATCTAACCACGCTGCCACTTCATCTAGGCTCCAGTCACGATAATGGGCAATTGATTGAACTTGGTCAAGTGTAATGGTTGACCAGATAGAAGGCGATGCAGTTCTCAACCATTCGCGGAGAAGTTTCCTTGGAACTCGTAAATCTTCCGCTAGCTCATCAAGGCTTCTTCCGGTCGTCATTTCCAATTCAAGCCAATCCGCAAGTGCCCTTGTGTTCCAAGGATAGTAATTAAACATTGGCATAAGATTTCCAGGCAGATCCATCAAAAAAATTCCCCTGCAAACAACCCCGTTATGTTGCCAGAAAAAGCCACAAAGCTTTGCCTTACGATAGTTACTATCTATCTAAGTTTTATGAGTCTGTCTCTTAAATTATTTGACTAGACTCGTTACGGAGATGCTATTTCCTAACTAAAGGAAAGAGGAAATCGGATTATCAACAGTACACGCCGAAATTTTCTGCACCCCCATTACCCAATAGGGTAATCAGAGTGGGTAAAGAAGAGAGGGAAGAAAACGGGAAGAAAACGGGAAGATTTAAGGAAAGAGTTGAGAGGGTTTATTGGTATCGTCATACTCGCGGCTACTTTATAGAAGTTTGCCGTTCTCTGCCTAATAAGAAGCTGTTAATAGTGATTACGAGCTGACTCAATTTAACCGGCTTAGTCAAATAATCATCAGCCCCTGCAGCTAGGCAGCGATCGCGATCGCCCCGCATTGCCAGTGCTGTTAGCGCAATAATAGGGACATCCACTAAATGAGGATGACTGCGAATTTGTTGGATGGCTTCCAGGCCGTCCATACCTGGCATTTGAATGTCCATTAGGATCAAGTCAGGCACATCCGCTAGCGCCATGGAAATTGCTTGGTTGCCTTCCCTAGCAACACGAATCACATATCCTTTGGCCGTTAGATATTTCATCGTAGCTGTAACATTATCAGGATCATCTTCAACCAACAGGATTGAAGCTAATCCCTGTTGTTGTGTCGTGTCGTGTTTGGGAAGATCCACAAGTTCACTCGCCGCATCGCGTAAGTATGAGGCCGCCACCTCACAGGGAAGTTCTACTGTGAAATGACTGCCCATACCGACTTCACTGCTCACCGAGACCGTGCCACCATGGAGTTCGACGATACTTTTCACCAGTGCTAGCCCTAAGCCAGTTCCTGAGTAACGGCGATTCAAAGCGCTGTCGATTTGAACGAAGGGTTTAAACAGTTTTTCCCTGTACTCGGCACTAATGCCAATACCGGTATCACTCACAATAAATGTCAGAATATTTGGGGATGAGGAACTGGCTGGATCAGGATTAGAGCTTGCCGGTTGATAGACCGCTTCAAGCGTGACACGTCCCCCAGCTGGTGTAAATTTGACGGCATTGCTGAGCAGGTTCATCAAGACCTCGCGCACACGCCGTTCATCCAGGATGAGTAATGGCACGGTTTCGGGCAATTTAGCGTCTAATTGCAGGTCTTTTTTATGGGCCTGTTGTTTGACAACGGTTAGACAAAACTGGCACAGGGGAATGACTGCAGTCGGAGCACGATCAAGTGTTAGCATGCCTGATTCGACTCTGGCTAAATCGAGAATATCGTTGATCAGCGACAGCAAATGCCTAGCGCTTCGTCCGGTGGTATGGAGGGCTTTTGTTTGTTCAGCGTTAAGCTCACCCAAGATTTGCTCTTCTAACGCCTGGGTCATACCGAGAATCGCATTGAGGGGAGTCCGGAGTTCGTGGCTCATGTTGGCCAGAAAGTCATTCTTGGCTTGGTTAGCGCTGTCGGCAGTTTCTTTGGCAACTAGCAGATCAAGGGTGCGATCTTCAACCTTCTGCTCAAGGGTTTGGGAGTAGTCGACTAACTGCTGATTGGCTTGTTCTAAGGCTTGGTACGAGAGCTTTAACTTGGCCCAAAGCAGATGGGTTGTGCTGACAACCGTGGCCGCGGCGATCGCCCCGACGGGAGCTACAACCGGCAACCACCACCCCATCAGAAAAGCCAAATATGAACCGGCAACCAAGCTTCCCATCAGCCCTAAAAGGATGCCACCGAGCCACACAATGCCGACTGTAATCCGGCGCTGATTGAGGCACAGTGGACCTAACAAAGCGCCACAGCTGGCCCAGATCAAGATCCACGCATACTCGTGTGGATCAGACCAGGTTTTAATGAGCGATCGCCCATCCAAAGCTGCACTGATGATTTGGCTCGCAAGATGGGCATGAACTTCAACCCCCGTGATTGAGGTCGCTTCACCGTAACTGTAGGGATTGTAAAAGTGATCCTGCAGGCTGATAGCGGTAACGCCAATGAAGACAATACGGTCTTGAAAGAAATCGGATGAAATCTGATTTTCTAAGACTTCCCCAATGGAAATAATTTGAAAGGGGCAGCGCTGAGTGTCATACGTACAGCTCATCCCTCTAAAATTCAAGAGCAGTTGATAACCACCATCATCGGCCTGAACATAGCCACCATCATTGGGCTCAAAGCGGCGAAAGCGAGCTTGCCCCAGCTGATAGGTCTGCATCTCTTCATCGGTTCCTTCAGGTGTGATGCCCTCGGCTTCTAGATAGGCAAGGGCTAACCTAGCCCCAATGCTGAGTTTCACCTGACCATCATCAGTGCGAAACGAAACTAAGCCACGACGAACCGTCCCGTCCGCATCTACCACAAAATCAGCAAAGCCTACTTGATTTGCCTGTGCTAGCTCAGGCGGGGGGGCGATCGCATCGCCGAAAACTTTCTCAATGCCGACAAGCTGGGAGGTTGATTGCATCACCTGAACTAAATCTTGATGTCCAGGCTCAATCGGCAGGTCGCGGTAAACATCGAGGCCGATCGCTCGCGGATTCTGGGCCGCAATTTTCTCAATCAACTCAGCCATCAGGGCATCACTCGAAGGCCACTGTAGGCCTCCTGTAATATCTTTTTCACTGACGCCCACAATGACGATGCGCGGATCGCGTTTTTCTAGAGGGCGCCAGCGAAACCAACTATCGAGCGCAGCCCATTCCAGCAACTGAAACGCGCCCAATAGCTTGAGGGCGATTACCATTCCAGTTACGCTGCAGGCAGATACCATTAAAAGTCGCCAGCGCCAAATTCTCTGTCCCGGCTGAGACCACATAAGTCAACGGTGCTGTAATTTTTAATCTTTCATTTTGGAAGGGGTTAGGCTGACAATAGCAAAAATTGCTCCTATCAGCTTGGGTTTCTGCCTTCTACCCTGATTTACAGCCTAATGTAAATTACTCAGCCGCGCTATGGTCCATGTGCAGATTATTCAATATGTCTGCATCTTGAATGATTTCAAGCTCCACCGATTGAAGCAACTCTGCCCAAGCAGCTAGCACATCTGGGTTGTCAGCTTGAGATTGCCGCAAATCAGCGAGGGTGGCTACAGCATCAAACCAAATTCCGTTGTTAGCATACAGGGCCGCTGTTTCAAGCTCGGTTAGTTGAGCTTGTTGGGCAGCCAGGTCGGCATCTAGTTCGATTCGCTTAATCCACCCTTCCAAGACGGGATCATTTGGATCAAGCACGACATCACACACAATCGCCAAAGAGATTTGGTAGTCTTTTTCGAGCTCTAGAGCTGGTGCCGTATCCGGAATCGTGAATCGCACAATTCCCTTACTTTCAGGCAGCGCAACCGTCGCATTATAGACAAGATGATTTTGCTCATCCTCCAACGTTAAGAATGCCTGTTGAGCCGAAGTCTGAGGCAAATAGGCCAGAATTGTCGGGCGTTCTACAGTTGTGATGCCATTGCTAGTAGAGGGAATTACCAGGGTTGGTGCCAGGGTCGGGGTTGAGCTGTTGCAGAACTGATTGCGGCGTCCGCCGGCTCTGTTGGTTTGTGGCTGTCCACTATCCTCCGGAGGCACAAAACTAAAATTTAGATCATCTAGGCTCGACAATTGCCCAAAAATTGGTTCGTGATGGAAAGCGTGAGCGTGATCAAATATACCCAACAACAAAAGCTTGATTAAGAAGACAGCCGTAATAACGATTCTTGAGTGTGAGGTCACAGCAAACACCTCTGATGTCTCCTGTTACTAGAGTCTTGTACTTTGAGAGCCTTTTTCTTCGATGTCAATACCTGACCTTGACCCATCAATATATTATCTTCTAAAGCCAGTTCCCAACCATGATAAAGGCGGCCCAAAAGAATGGATGTTGATATTCTTCGCGCTGCATTAGTTCCAGTTGAGCCTGACGAAGCGATGCTGCCTTAGTCATGCCTGGCTGGGTCAAGCCACCATAGAACTTAGCCATCAAATCTGCTGTCGACTGATCATCAACCGACCACAGGCTGGCCAAAGTGCTGCGAGTTCCGGAGCGCAGTGCTAAACCTGCCAGACCTAAGCCCGCACGCTCATCTCCCGATGCCGTTTGGCAGGCACTCAGAACGAGCAGATCAATAGGATTATCCCTACGGAGCTGCCTGAGTTGAAGGAGACTACCCAGGTCTATTGCCGTGATTTTCTGATCCCAAGCCAGTATGAAAGTGTCGTTTTGGCTAGAGCTGAATTGGCCGTGGGTGATTAAGTGCACGATGGACGAGGTTGATTGTCCGAGTTGTGTCTGCAGATTTGTTTGTGTAAAGTCCTGATTCAGGAAAATCTGAGCCGGAATTTGCGCGGCAATTTGCTCAACTTCAAAGGATGCCGCTGATAGGGCCGCAAAGCCCAGCCGCGATTCCGTCAGGCCGCCCAGGAGAAGCTGGAATTGCTCGGGTATAAGGGGTTCTGCTTCGAGCACGCGTAATCCAGAGTTTACTGCCGTACTGTATTTCTCGATCAGGTATTGCTCACCATCATGCAGGGCCGCAATGGGAATACTCCGCAGCAGACCATCGGGGACAAAGACTAAGGTTTGAATATTGGCGTCCGTGAAGTAGGCTTCAGCCGGTCTAATGAGCCAGTCATAGAGTTGCTGTGAAACTTGCAGACGCAGCTGATTCGGGAATGCCAAGCTCAGAGACTGCCGCATTTGGCTGAGGCTGTCCTGGATTTCAGCTTGGGGCAGAATGGTCTCGTAGTAGTGCAGGGGTTGCCCTTTAAGCGCCAGAATAACCGCCAACCGGTTGGGTAGAACCATGGGGTACAACACGGCTGCGGTCGGATCAATCTGGTCAATTTGCCGAGGCTGAACATCCAAACAGGCCGATTGGAAGAAATTATCCAATTCGGCTAGCTGCAGGGATTCAACCATATCGCGGGCTTGCTTGAGTCGTTTCTGATTGACCTCTGCTTGAGGGGCATGGGTAGTCAGAAGTAAGGTCGTTAACTCGCGGTAGACTGGCTCAACCTGTTGGCGGAAGGAAAACTGAGCCTGCGAGTTGGCGACCAGATCAGTGCGCAGCACTCCGAGTTGGGTAACTGCTTCTGTGTAAGCTGCGATCGCGCCCTCACGATCGCCCTCTGCCGTGCAGGCAATCTCCCCTTGGCACAAGATGCGTCCCAGCTGCCATTGCCACTGATACGCAATCTCGGAAGCGTTGAGCCCCTGTACTAGCGCTAGTGCCTTTTCTGTCAAGTCTTTCGCTTCAGCCCACTGGCCCGTCTGCTCATAAACATGACCCAACTCGCCCAGCACATAAGATTCGGCTCTAACATCGCTGAGTTGCTGAGCCTGTTGAACCACACTCGAGAGTAGCTGGAGTATGACGGGGCCTTGGTCTCGCAAAACCCCATAATGAGTCAATGTCACCCAGCTCTGGACCCAATTAACGTGGGCATAAATCGCGGCCCGGCTGGCTGTTAGGTTGGGTAACTGCGCCTGAATTCGCGACCATAGCGTTTGGGCAGCCGGTATTTGCTCATCTTTGATCAAAAGACTTAATTGGCCCAGTTGGGCGTTCACCTGAGCGATCGCCGTTGTAGCTGTGGTAGCCGCCTGCTCGTAAGCCGCCAAGGCTTGAGGGGTATCAGCCAATCCCTGCCAGGTATGTCCCAGATTTAACCACACAGCACTGACATCGTTACGAGTATTGCTGTCTCCAGCCAGTTGCCGAGTTAGGCGCAAGCTTTGTTGCAGTACCTGCAGCGATTCGGCAAACGCGCCAACCCGTTGCAAAGTGACACCCAGACTTTGCAGGACTTGAGCTTTAAGCACCGAATCAGGTTGCAGCTGGAGCTGTTCATTAATTGCGTTCAGACGGGTGCGCGCTTGCTGATACAGTCCTAGACTTTGCAGCGCTTGAGCTTGATTAATCTGACTCCCCACGCGACCATCAGTATCCGCCAATTCGTCATACACGGCTTCGGCCTGTTGCCAACTGGTCAAGGCTGCTTCGGGATTGCCCCGTGCCAGTTGCAGACTGCCTTGGGTGTTCACCGCCTGAGCCAGGATGCGGGATCGGTTGGCGGGGACTGTGGTGTTACCGGGCGCTTGAAGCAGATCCAGGCTTTGAGCGATCGCCGCCTCGGCAGCGTCCCATTGCCCCAGTTCTTTGTAAGCTGAAGCCAGATAACTCAGGCTCAGAGCTTGGGCGGCAGGACTGTCCTGGATTTGGTAAGTTTCCGCAGCCTGCTGCCAAACCGTCACCGCAGCCGCAAACCGCCCCGCCTGGTAGTGGCGCCGGCCTTGTTCGAGCAACGTAGTCGTATCGGCAACGGGGAGCGTATCGGAGCTGAGCTGGGTCGAGATATTGATTGGATGAAAGTTGAGAGTGGCTGCCCCAACGGGTAGCAGAGTGGGAGTGATCGCAAACCAAATACCCAACCCCACCCAACAAAGCAGTCGACCGATCAACCCAGGGCGCGATCGCCTGAAAAGATTCATCCCACCTCCTCTTCAAACTGGATCCTGACCCGACCGCCAATCCTATCGGACAGCTAGAGGGTCATCACAGGATGCAGTTTACTGGGCGAGAACTTCATGTAACCTACTGGGTGGCTGATTTAAGTAAGTCTTGATACACAGCCGCCCGAATTCTAATGCGTTTCTTAAAAATGCCTAGCTCCGATAAACCTTATCGATGGGGCCTAGTCCCACAGCGATCGAGATCGCCCGCCAATACATTCGCCTCTAAATTGTTTGGGGCCACTAGTTATACCTTGGCCGTTTCCCCCATCCCCATCCCAGTCACCTCCACAGGCAGTGCTAGGTTCGTTCTTTCCCCTTAAAACCCTCTTGCGATACTGCCGAGCTTTCATCTACACTGGCGCAAACTTTATCTCACTGCGTGAAAGCATCGTTCCATCCTCGATAAGAAGCTTCATGCCGCCAAATCTTTTGTTTGCCATTGGCGATTCAGTAGCTACCAAGACAGATATCAACACCCTTATGAATGTAATTCTCACCAGAGTCATAAAACATAGCTTTCTTGATGTTAGGTGCGACCCTGCACCCTAATCAAAAAACTTAGTCTTGCAGTGGAAGCGGACGAATACCAGGGACAGATATTTCGATAGGTTTTCAAGGCCATCATGTTAGGTGGAAAGTTTCCCTCTGATGAGGTGTTAGCCTGCAAGTTATCGGTCAAGGTTATTAGTTGAGCGATAATGAGGTGTCAGACTCAGTTTGCGATGCCAGACTCGGGTTACGGTTAAAGAAAGCTGCTATGGAAAGTACGAATCTTCTCACCCTACCCGACAATCGACGGTTAGCCTATGCAGAGTATGGTGACCCCAACGGGCATCCCGTTTTCTACTTTCATGGTGGCGGAGCTTCTCGTTTAGAGCCATTATTGTTAGGTGATGAAGTATTTATTCGATTAGGCTTACGGCTGATTGCGCCCGATCGTCCGGGCATCGGACAGTCAGACTTCCAACCAAATCGCGGATTTTCTGATTGGACGAAGGATGTCACATTTCTTGCCGATGCCTTGGGGTTAGACAAATTCTCAGTGCTGGGTGTTTCGGCAGGAGGCGGCTATACTGCTGCCTGTGCTGCCAAGATTCCTGATCGATTACATTCAGCCGTGCTCGCTTCAGGAGCATGGGAAATTACAACTGCGGATTTGCTGAAATACAAGCGTTGGAGTTGGATTTTAATCAAGCAGTTTCCCTGGCTGTATCAAGCCTCGATGAAATTGACGCAGCGATCGCTTCAAGGTTCTCCAGACAAACTATTAGAAACCTTCAAAAAAACACTTCCGGAAGCAGATTACGCGGTATTAAAATCGCCAGGTCGGATGGAGAAAAGCTGTGAGGCTTTGATCGAAGGACTTCGTTCAGGAACACGAGGAACTGCCTGGGATATTCAACTTTACTTCAGAAGGTGGGACTTTAGTTTAGATGAAATTCGGATGCCGTTGACATTGTTCTATGGTGAAGAGGATAGAAATGTTCCGCTGGATCTGGTGAAGCAGATTGCGGCGACTCTCCCAACGGCTAAGCTGGTGATGTATCCAAATGAAGGACACATCTCAGTGGTTGTGAATCAGATTGAAGCGATCGCCAAAGCACTCCTAAGTGAATGAGAACCTGGCATTTGTATTGACGTAGTGTAAGCCAATAATCCCGTTACACACCGACCTTACAAGCCTTTTCGTTGAATTCGAGAAGTTATTAGCGGCGGCGGGTGAAAAGGGTGGTTATCAACACTGAGCGTCACCCAACAAAACCGTTGCTGGCGTTGGGTTTTACTTCGTTCCATCCAACCTATATGAGGTACTTTTGTTTGTTAGTCAGCCAGATACCATCCGTTCCAGTTCAGCAAACGGCATCAGCCAGACCACATCATAAGGACGGAGATTCATAACCAAAGTGTTGTTCTGAGCCAGCCAACCCCGCTGCTTCACCAGGTCATACCACTGCGTTTCCAGGCAGTCTAGATCCGTCAAAGCCAGGGTGAGCGCAACCTCACGGGGCGTGACATTAGTGATGGCAAGGATGTGCTGATCCTCAGCGGGGGATGACCGCAGCACCGCAAACACCTCAGGAGTTAAAGATAGAAGGCGCTGGCTCCCATTGGGATGGAACGCTGCATACTGTTTACGCAGGAACAGCAGATTGCCAAACCGATGCATAATTTGTCCGGCCTTGGAGGTGGGAGCCTGACTGCTTTCAATCAGCTCCTGGGCGACCAGAGCGGGACGGTTAATGTCGCGCTTGACTTTGGTTTGCAGCACTTTGGCAACGTCATTGCTGGTGCCCACCAAACCATGAAAATAAATGCCAGGGACGCCCTTGAGGACGAGTGCGATCGCCCGTGAGGCAACATAGCGCTTCACTTGCAGTGTCAGGTCTTCACCACTGTTATCCAAGTTCAGCGCGCTGAACCAGGTCGTATTCATCTCGTAGGGCTCATCCTGACCGCTGGGCCCGGTTTTGTAGGAAATAAACGCCCCGTGTTGCCGCGCCGTCTGAATTAAAAACGCAATCTCTTCCGGGGGCAAAATGTTCTTGACACCCATCAGACCGATACCATCATGCGTGTCCAGAATGTTGAAAAAGGTCGTCGTTGAGGAAGGATAGTCTAAACTCGCAGCCCACTGATTCAGCGCCGTTGTGTTTTCGCGGTAGAAGGTATGCAGCACCAAGGGCGGCAGTGCAAAGTTGTACACCATCTGGGCTTCATCGGTGCCGTCGCCAAAGTAGGAAATATTTTCGGCATGGGGCACATTGGTCTCAGTGATGACGGCAACTGCTGGTGCGGTTACCTGCAGCACATCCCGAAAGAGTTTCACTACTTCATGGGTTTGTTCCAAGCTGGCGCAGGTGGTGCCCGGTTCTTCCCAAAGATAAGTCACGGCATCGAGGCGAATCACGTCAGCCCCATACCGCACATAAATAAGTAGCGTCTCCAGGACGTATAGCAAGACTCGCGGATTGCGAAAGTTGAGATCAATTTGGTCGGGCGAAAACGTTGTCCAGACCCAGATCGGGCCGTTAATGGACTGAAATTCGGTCAGCACATCCGACGTTCGGGGACGCACAATCAGGGCACGCTGCTCCGGCGTCAGTTCATCTGGCGAATGATAAACCGTGAACGTGTCCTGATACAGCGGATTATCGTTCAGCATCTCTTGAAAGGCTTCACTTGCCGCCGAGATGTGATTAAACACCGCATCAAACATCAGCTGAAAGTTTTGATTCAGCAGCTCAATATCCTGCCAGGAGCCCAGCTTGGGATCAACAGTGCGAAAGTCACGAACCGAGAATCCGCGATCGGACGAATAGGGAAAGAACGGCAGAATGTGCAGCGTATTGATGAAGTCTTTAAAGCGGGGAACGGTCTGGAAAAAATTCGCCAGAGTCTCTAGAGGACACGCTTCTTCACCTAATAGGAGATCGCCATAGGTGATGAGGATACTATCCTGCTCCGTAAAACGATTTTCTATATCGAAAGACTTCTCCGCTTCAATCAGTTCGGGCGGTTTGTGCGCCCAATGCACCTGTAAAATCCGCTCTAACTCTGGCATCCACTGGTCAGCAGCGGCAGTGCCATAGAGTTTGCAGAGGCGATCACGCAGCCGCTGCTGGGCATCTGCATCCAGCTTGAACTGCGGCCGGGTATAGTCTGGCTTAGGATTGTAAGGGATCGTGAAAATATTCATGCGACACGACTCCTCACGGATGCCCAATGGTGTGAATTTTGAGCAGATTGGTCGAGCCGGTTTGCTTGAGCGGCAGCCCTCCCATAATGAGGATCTTATCGCCCGGTGCGGCTAGGTTATGCATCATGAGACAATCCTCCACCTGCTTAAACAG
>JBCBJE010000045.1:0-12439 GCA_038523735.1 Cyanobacteria bacterium J06626_18
GGCAGATTCCCAATAGCGATTTGTGAGGACGCAATTAGGGAACTACTTACTTCGCTTCGATACTATCCAGAGGTCTACCATGCAACGTATTTTTCGGCGGACCCGAACAAACGTCTTTCCAGGGCTGACTCACAAACGCTTGCGGCTGTTAGAGAAGATGCCTCTAAGAGCTGGGCTGGTAGTCATCACTTTGGGCATGGGACTATTCGCATCAGGAGCCTGGGAGCCGCTAGAACGTATCGCTTACACGGGATTATTTCTGACCCGCGATCGCCTGAACCCCCTGCAGTGGGACGATCGCTTGGTCGTTATTGCCATTGATGAGGCGAGCCTGGCCACCTATGGAGCTTACCCGTGGTCGCGCGATCGCTACGCTGAGCTTTTGGATCGACTAATGGCGGTGCAGCCTGCAGCAGTGGGCTTTGATATTTTAATGCCTGAGGCCACGTTGGAGGACGCCCAATTGGCAGAGAGCATCCAGTTCAGCAGCAATGTGGTGTTGGCAGTGGGGGACGATGGTCAGGGTAACGCCATTCAAGTAACGCCAACCCTAACCGACCCAACCCAAGGATTCCTGCGAATTGGCCATGTGAAGCATATCCCTGATGGCGATGGTATCAGTCGTCAAGGTTTCCTTTATGAGCATCATGACTCAGCAGTCGCGCCTAGTCTGGCCATTGCTTTGCTGGAAACCTATCAGCAAAATCTCGCCGGTCTGATTCGCACCGACGCAGTAGAACTACCGGGTATTAACCCAGCGTTTTTAGCGGAGCCTGCCCGCTTTGATCAAACTCAACCTGTTTGGATCAACTGGCCAGGACTAACGCGTCCTATTCCTTCTGCAGGCTGGCGATCGCCCGGTGGTCTCACAACCCTACCATTTGCAGCCGTGATGGGCGATGACAATCGCGTTGACTTAGCACCGTTGCAAAACAAAATTGTGCTGGTGGGGTACACCGCCGTAGGCATCGTAGGCAATACCGAAGATTCTCTCAGAACCCCTCTGGAGGGACGGATTCCAACATCTGGGGTCTATCTCCATGCGGCAATTTTGGACAACCTGTTGAACGATCGCTTTCTTACCCGACTGCCTCTAGGATGGAGTCTTGGGCTAATTGGGCTCAGCAGCATGATAAGCATTCTGCTGTTAAAACCTTTAGGGCTGCAGGGACGATTGATTTTTATCTTAGGGCTGCTTCCGGTTTGGTTTGCCGTGGCTTACGGTAGCTTTCTTGGGGGGATGTGGATTCCAGTTGCGGCCCCCATTGGTAGTAGCCTTTTGGGAGTTATTGCCTTGCAATTTGCCGAGCAGCGGGAGCGGCAAGAACTGATGGAACTCTTCACGATTAACCTGTCGCCACAAATGGCGGATTTTATCTGGCAGCACAAAGGAGAATTGTTAGTCGAGGGCCGTATCCATGCTCAGGAACTCACGGCAACGCTGCTGTTCACTGACATTCGCGGCTTTACGACCATTACTGAAACACTGCCATCAACCGTGTTGCTGCCGTGGCTGAATCGCTACTTTGAGGTGATGACTGACTGCATCATGGCTCATGGTGGAGTTGTGGATAAGTACATCGGGGATGCCATCATGGCAGCCTTTGGGGCTCCGGTGTCCAGTTCTGGACAAGATGCCGTTCGGCAGGATGCCTTAGCAGCAGCAATGGCAAGTATCGCTATGGTAGAGCGACTGCAGGAACTCAATCGTGAGTTTCTGGCTCAGGGGTTACCAACCATACGGTTTGGCGTCGGACTTCATACGGGTTCTTTGATGGCGGGGACGGTGGGTAGCCGCTATCGGGCCAATTACTCCCTCTTTGGCGATACCGTGAATGTGGCTGCTCGATTGCAGGACATGACAAAGCAGCTCACTCAAGAAGCTCCTTACCCTGTTTTGATGAGCGAAGCGACTTACCAACAGGTGCGCGATCGCTGCATAGCAGTGGAAAAGGGGCAACTTCAACTGCGCGGACGAACTACTGGAACGACAGTGTATGCCCTAAGCAGAATAGTCCCAGAATAAGGATGAAGGGACTCACAAAAGTCGATAAACCTGCTTGCAGAATCGCTAAAACCTACCGCATACTGCTAGCCAGCAGTGAATTAACCGCTAGCCACAGTCCCAGCAAGACCTGACTACGGACGCCCCCATCATCACTGCTAGCTGTTTGATGATAAAAAATGCAAAAGCTGACCCTAACCCAACCCGATGACTGGCATCTGCATGTCCGTGACGGGGCCTTGCTGAAAGCGGTTTTGCCCCACACGGTGCGTCAGTTTGCCCGCGCCATCATTATGCCGAACTTGAAGCCGCCAGTACGCTCAGTCGCCGATGCTGCGGCCTATCGCGATCGCATCATTGCAGCCATTCCAGCGGGCAAACGGTTTGAGCCGTTGATGACCCTCTACCTTACTGACAACACCAACCCCAAAGAGATTATTGCAGCCAAAGCCTCCCAGTTTGTCAAAGCGGTCAAGTACTATCCCGCCGGGGCTACCACCAATTCAGACTTTGGTGTGACGGACATTCAGAAGTGCGATCGCGTCTTTGAAGCGATGCAGCAGGTAGACATGCCGCTGTTGCTACATGGGGAAGTGACCGATACAGCAGTGGATGTGTTCGATCGCGAGCAAGTCTTTATCGAGAACCATTTGGTCCCCCTCAAACAGCGATTTCCCAACTTACGTGTGGTGCTAGAGCACATTACCACCGCCGATGCTGTGCAGTTTGTTTTGGCTAATGACACTATGGCTGCAACCATCACACCGCAGCATTTATTGTTTAACCGTAATGCCCTCTTCAAAGGGGGAATTCGTCCCCATTTTTATTGCTTACCAATTTTGAAACATGAGGAGCATCGTCGGGCCATTTTGCAAGCAGCTACCTCTGGTGATCCTAAGTTTTTTCTGGGTACCGATAGCGCTCCCCATTCCCGCAACAGCAAAGAAAATTCCTGTGGCTGTGCGGGTTGCTATTCGGCTTTGCACGCTATGGAGTTGTATGCGGAAGCGTTTGAGAGCGTGGATGCTCTCGATAAACTGGAAGCGTTCGCCAGCTTTCACGGACCCGACTTTTATCAACTTCCCCGCAATACTGAGCAAATCACCTTGGTCAAAACGCCGTGGCGCATTCCGGATGAAGTGCCCTTGACTGAATCTGGACTCGTTCCTTTACGAGCAGGGGAAGAGCTGACGTGGCAAATGACATAATGCGGATGTATGGGGGCAGGCGCGGTTCGCACCATTATTGATCGCCATCTTCATCATGCTCCGACCAACCGGGCTCGTTCATATCAATCGCTCTAAAGCCACGCTTCCCACATCCGATTGGCCTGTTTTTGCATGTTTTCTCTCGTTGATTTCATACACCTCTCAGCGAAGTGAACAAAGAATTTAACGCTTTTTCAACAAGTGCATCAATCTAATTGACTACACATTCGGCTCAAATTCTCAACCCTACAACTCAAGGGAACGGATGTTCCTCTTAATAGGAAAATATGCATCATTGGATTTGGCATCGATAAAGGGCAAGTAAATTGCCTGCATGATCTCCGGCAATGGTCCCACAGCGGTTAAATCCCAGTTTCTCTAACAACCGCATCGACCGGTCATTATCTAGCGTGATGACAGCATCAAGGATGCTGAAGCCAAATGCCCGAATGCCATAGTCGAGTATGGCGCGACAAGATTCGATAGCGAATCCCCGACCGTAGTATTCCGGAAGAAGGGCAAAGCCGAAATCCGGATTTTCCAGGTTTGGTTTCTTGAGGAAGCCGCAGATTCCGATGGGGATGCGATCAGGGGTCGTCTTTACGATGTAATAGCCAAATCCGTTGTCTTCGTAGGAACGAAGAAAGCTGTTCTGCAAGTATTGGCAAGCGTCGTTGACGTTAGCAATATTTCGATCGCCAATGTAGCGTAGCCAGTCAGGGGAATTTAAGAGCGCGACAAAGAAGGGGGCGTCCTTAAGCATGATGCGATCGACAACCGTGCGAGATGTTTCAATGAGATTCACGAACGAGGTCCAGCGGCATCACAATGTCCATCACCTGCTACAGATAGCATTGCTTCCACACTCAGTAGCGCATGGCGATCGCCTGTTTTAATGACTCGTAAGTAGAGTGCATCAGTAGATTAGGCGAATACTTCAGGGGTCCAATTTCCGTGAAAGCCATGTGGAATGTGGTGTTTAAGGTGTAATTTTGTGATCGCCTGATCAAGATTTTGGGCATCTAAAATGACTATGTAAGACCGATGCATTGCTGCGTCGTAAACCAAAGCGATCACCCAGCCATCATCTTCCTCGATGCCGTTGGGGCGAGGCATAAAAATGGGTTCACCCGCGACCCCTCTCGGAGCAAGGCTCCACACCTGCTCTTCTCCTGAACCTTTGTCTAGCTTTAGGATGGCTTGCAGGGGGCCATTTCCGGTTGGGCTGTCACATGCACTCAGGTAAAGATAGCGATGCTCTTTTCCTATCCACATTGGATTCACGGTAGGAAATTCACATCCTCTTTCCTCGACTTTGCGGCGACTTACAGTTTTTGGGGCTAAATCTAACTCAAACTCCCACAACTCTCCTTTGGGGAAATTATCAAAGTCAATTTCCTCGAAATCCAACTCCTCCTGTTGCTTTTGAGGAAATGATTGGCTGCAAATAGACTCTAAATAGATCTTTCCATCTTTTTCCCAAGCATTGCCATGATGAAATCCAAAAAAGGATTCTGTTTCTAATATCGCTAGATTATGATCGCCGTGACGAGAAATTACGATGATTTTGGTTGGCTGCTTAGGGTTGAATTCAAAACACTGCTCTATCGTCTTGAAACCCAGAAGAAAAGGTAGACCTTTCACTTCAAAGGGATGTTGCATGAAGATGCAGTAATTATCCGTTACTAACATATCGTGCAAAAAAGCAAACCCCGTTAGAGGATGAGAATATTGCTTTAGTTTATTTCCAAGGTCGTCTAACTCAAAAATGGTTAAGGTTTGAGATGTGATTCCCTTCACCCCAAAGTTAACAAATCTGTTATCGATAATTTTGGGATGAGCTGAAAAGGGTTGATTGGGCTCTAGGAAACCATTGAGGTTATCCTCGCCAATAGTTTCTAATGTTTCGGGAATGAGCTGGTGAGGGTGACCGCCTTCCCACATCGCCCATAACTTACCGCCCCAGTAGATAACGTTGGTATTAGCGGCATTTTTGAAATTGGTGTCAAAGATATTGGCAAGCCATCCGCCAGGTTTTTGCGTTCCAAACCCGCGATATAGTATTTTCCCGGCTGCTTGTTCTTTGCGATAACCTTCGGTACGGACATATCGATTTTTGAAGTGGGCACGACCTTGGTTAAACGTGATGGAACAGATCATGCCATCCCCATCGAAAGGATGCCCAATCTTTTGTCCGTTGACGTCTAATCTTCCAGCGCCGTTGCGAAAGAGTGTCCCCTGAAGTTCCAAGGGAATCTCCCCTTCAATTTCATCAATCCAGTAGCTATATTCCTTAATTTGCGATTCGTAACCGCTGGCCCAATCCTTGACTAGAGAGGCTTTTTCCTCTAAGTTTGGTTGCACCATGTCAATTCAGTTACAGTTCTTCACGATCTTAGCGCAGACGTCGTTCAGTCTGGCGAGAGTTCATCTTTGATGGTGTCTCCAGGCATCGACCTGACTTTAATGTGTTGAGATGTAATCGACATAATCACGAACCTTCTCTGCTCCGTCGCTACAAACGGGTTCATTTGATTGAAGGATTGGCGTCACAGGCTGAGTGATTTCAGACAGCTCAGTTCTACAGACAATCCCCTTTATCTGAGGCTGAGTTCCAGCGGCATCTCTAACGATAAACACACCCCCTGCCCAGGCTCCCATTGGACGAGTTATTTTTATTTTCCGAGTAAAAAAGCCGATGCCCTCAAGCCGATAGGCATACTCAGGATTGTGAGGGATAGCGTAGATCACGGCGGATTCATCCGAAGCAGTCACTTCGTAGCGGTAGTTCAAAGCTTGTTCAGCTTCTAAATGCCAGCCAATCTCTAACGCTTCGAGAGAGGCAGTGAACGTTTGATTTTCTAAAAAATAAACCTGCTGCCCTCGACTAAAGGTACCAATGTTGGTTTGAACTGCACTCTCAAGCCGTCCGTAACGTCCATAGTTGGGGGTGCCTCTAAAAAAATAGCAGGCACTTGAAAGCAGCAGCACCGTTAAGGCTGCCGTCGTAATACGGGCTAAAGCCAGAACTTTCCGTCTGTAAACGTATCGCATGTTCAAGTCGGGACCTCTGCAGCAAACTGTCGTAAGTTGCTATAACTCTGTGCAGTCTGGTCAAATACATCGCATTGATGAGGATAAAAGGCTTCGCCGTCAGCATCAGCCGTAGGCGTAGCCTTCCTGGAGAGAATATGGGAAAGGGGAAAAGATGTACTTGATGTAACTGGATAGCCTACGAGCTGCTGTAGGGACTGATTTGCTAATAACTCAGCCGTTTGGCAATTTCAGCTTTCACAACATCGGCATTAGCGGGTAGATGAACAGCCGGGTTCGCATACTGGCTAGTCACGTCTTCCAGCGTCGATTCATGGTACCCAACTTTGAAGTCGGTGAACTTTAACCCATGGGCTGTGCTAACTACCACCGTCTTGTCGCTCGACTTAATCACACCCTGATTGACTAGCTTACTCAGGACGGCAAGCGCCACACCCGTATGGGGGCAGGTAAACATGCCGGTTAAATCCGCATGGGCAGCAGCAGCGGCGAGTTCGTTTTCGGTGGCCTGTTCAACAATGCCGTCTGTGGCCGCGATCGCCTTGACTGCTTTCGCATAGCTGACGGGGTTACCGATTCTGATAGCATTAGCCAAGGTTTTTTGCGCGGTTATTTTGACTTTTTCTTTGAATCCGCTTTTGAAGGATTCATAAAAAGGATTTGCCTGAGCGGCCTGAGCCGCAACGAGCCTCGGCATGCGCGTAATCAGCCCCAAATCCATCATCAGTTGGAAGCCTTTGTAGAGCGCGCTGATATTGCCCAAGTTGCCCACCGGAATGATGATCCAGTCAGGAACCTCCCAGTCAAACTGCCGCACAATTTCAATGCCGACAGTCTTTTGACCTTCGATGCGTAGGCTATTCATCGAATTGGCCAGATAAATCGAATTGTCACGGGTGACGTCTTGGACAATTTTCATGCAGCCATCGAAGTCAGTATCAAGCGCCAGCACGTGGGCTCCGTTGGCGACTGGTTGGATGAGTTGAGCGGTACTAACTTTCCCCGCAGGCAAAAAGATGACGGCTGGAATACCTGCGTAAGCTGCATAAGCAGCCAAGGCGGCGCTGGTGTCACCCGTACTAGCACAAGCAACGGCTTTAACCGGGCTACCCTGGGCCATCATTTGCTTAACCACGCTCACCAACACAGTCATACCAAGGTCTTTGAAGCTACCGGTATGGCTGTTGCCACAGAGCTTGATCCACAAATCAGGAACGCCCAACTGCTTGCCTAAGCGTTCAGCCCAAAACAGGTTTGTGTTGCCTTCAAACATACTGACGACATTTTCGTCAGCCAGCGAAGGAATCACCCACTCGCGTAGGCCCCACACGCCACTGCCATGAGGCCATGTCGTCGTGCCAACGCGTGAATCAAATAGCTGCTTCCACTCAGTCGCATTGCGCTTTTTCAGCGGTTCCCGTTCGTGATGTACTTCTAGCAGGCTGCCACAGGAAGGGCAGGTGTAAATCACGTCAAAGATTGAGTGTTTGGCGGAACAGCCTTCGATGCAGCGAAAATAAACCGTCTGATTAGCTGCATCCAATTTGGGTGCGACAGCTGACAACATTAGTAATTTTAGGAGTAGGTAATCAGTGCCATTATGTTCGGAGTTGACAGATGGAGCAAGTATGACTAGTTGCTACATCTGCCTGAGCCTTTGTCTTCGATAAACCTGACGTTGAACTGAGCAGTGGCGTGAATGCGGATACGACAAATCTATTTATCGGCATCATGCTGTTCGCCGCTCTGCCTGGGCAACCTGAAGAGCTGCCAGCCGACAGCAGCGAACCAGGCTGCTAGCAGGAGCTGGCACCCGAACTGGACCACTGGGCTGATCAAATACGGATACGACCAAACTACGTCACCCACGGCGGTAACGAAGCCGAGCGCGGCGACGGGCACGCCCAATGCTCTGCGTGTCATGGCCCAACTCAGTACGAACGTAGCGCCTGCCATCAAGAGACCAACCATATGCAGGCCGCCGTAGAAGAGAGCTACGACGAACTCGGCAACGGCAGGGTCATTGACGTAGAGGCCGTAGACAGGATAAACCAGCCGTCCTTGAATAATGACAAGCACGCTGAGGATGGGAACAACGATGGCGAGAATCCCACAACCGGTTGCAGCAAGGATTGGCGAGTCCGCCGCGAGATTTAGGTAGAGGGCGATCAGCGCCGGAACCAGTGACACGGATGCGAAGAGCAAGATTTCGTTAACAAGTGAGAGCACAAGTCTGTTTGCCTCGACCCATGCGAGGATGTCTGCCCCCGTAGAGGGTGGCGGACCCGTCATAAGATCTAGGCCATATCCCGTGAAGAAGAGCACACCGCTGATGATGAACGCTCTTCCGCCGAACTTGAGGAGCTCCGTCCGATCAGTCAGCATGGTGAGACCGATTGGCGACCCGGCTTTTTATGCGATCGCGCACCGCATGAAAATCGCCAACGCCTGGTTCAACGCCATCGCTGCGCCACTTTAGGATGACGCTATCAATTGGCTCCATTAACATGCCTACCTCCCACAATTTAGGTGGGCATCATCATTACTGATTGTAGGTTGACTACCCTTCACCGACTAGAAGTTTTCGCTGGCTTGAGCCTTCCTTAGAATCGCAATAAACCAACGAAACTCTTTGAGCAATCACCTAAGCTTTGCCAGCACTACCGAATAATCTAATTTTTTGGGCAATGACCTCTTGCATCACACTCGTTGATGCTTTCTGGCAATCTAAGAGATCGCGTTGCGAATCCGTTTTCCCATACTCGCGCCAAAACTGGAGATATTTTTGTCGGACTTCAGTGTTGACATTGAACTTGCACACTCCCAACTCAATCGATCGCTGAATCATGAGAGCCGGCAAACCAGAAGCCCCGTGTAATACCAAGGGGGTTTCGAGTTGCTGACGCACCTTAGCCAAACGCTCAAAATCTAATCGAGGTTCGCTGTAATACTGACCATGAACATTACCAATGGTGACAGCGAGAAAATCCACCCCTGATTTTTCGACAAATTCCTTGGCCTGGTGGGGATCGGTCATCTTGGCTTCTTTTTCGGCCACCGTCATGCCATCTTCGGTGCCGCTAATCCTGCCGATTTCTGCTTCCACAGTCGCCCCCTTAGCATGGGCTAGAGCAGTCATTTCATGGGTAAAAGTAAGGTTTTCTTGATAAGGAAATTTAGACCCATCCGCCAAAACCGATTGAATTCCTGCTTCTAGAGCCATCGCGATGATAGCCGGCTCTTCACAATGATCGAGATGGACTGACATCGGTACGGTTGCCGAGTCGGCAGCTTCTAAAAAGAGTGCAATCAAGGGAGAGCCCCCGTACCTTAAGATATGAGGCAAAATTTGGATGATTGCAGGACTATTGTCAGCTTCAGCCGCATTGACCACGGCCTTAGCGCCTTCGAGATTGTATAGATTGAAAGCACCCACCGCGTAGGCATACTTTTGAGCTTTCTCTAAAAGGTCTTTGGTAGAAGTCAGCATGAATTTGTCAACGTACTATTGTACCTGGATTAACTTTATGAGGCTGATTATCAGCTTAGTATGTGTACTTCTCGATTGAAAGATAACTTCAACTGCCGTTCTATTCTAGTTATTGCTTTTGAACTATAAAGTATCTATCTTTCTGTATATCTTTTTTCAGGAAAGAAATGAGAGAAATACGACTTCTATTCACTGACCAGAAAAATATTTCGATAAATTACAATATCATCCGCTGATTGAGATATTTTTTTTGATAGCCAACAGGAAGAAAAGGAATCGTAAGAAATCATGAAAGGTTCACCATTGGCATCGATCCTATGATGAATTAGTCCTCCGATCGCCTGTACTTTGGATATTAGTCTGGGTCGAATAATCTCAGTCAAGTGAATAGATAAGGCTTCAGAATTATTTATCTTTTGGGATTCCCCTAGCTGCGATAAGAATGCTTTATCCTCAGCCTGTAAGCAATGTAATTCAATTGTCCAATAACTATCTTTAGGTGCTTTCTCAAACAAGAAGGATAGAAATGCCTCCTCATCCTGAACATCAATCCCCCACATCTGCTCTAAGTTGATTGTCATGGGTGTAAATTCATTTATCCTTTGTAAATCGGCCAAGACGAGGCATCTAAGTCGGTATGGGTCAATTAAGGCATTTTAGTGTTTAAACTGCAAAGCCCTATCTCTATTGCATTCAGGATTGCATCGTACTTTGTTACAGGCAATATCATGACATGGGCCAACTCGTACAGTTGAACCTGGTTAACTGACAAAAGTCCTAGAATCCTTGTCTTTCGTTGCCGTAGCTGGCAACTAGAAGTCACGCCTGCTTGATGAAAAGTTCGCCTGCGCGGACTAGTTGTGCCAAGGGTTTTGGCAACCTGCGGAGGCAGGTTTAGTCCCTGTAGAAGTGGCTCAACCGCTGCCGAAGAAGTTTTGTCTGTTTAGCTGTAAGCCCCAAAAGAGTGTTCAGGCTAAACAGTTTTTTGCGGAAATCACTGAGACGCTAAGACAGCTGTAATGTATCAATCTAGCCCCGTAGAGCATGGGTGCTGGCATTGCGGCCTCCTGTTTCTTGGTTGACGGTTGTTTTTCGAGCGTAATCAATCACGATGCTTAGAACTCTGGGAAGTGCTACGGCGGCGATCGCGTCACTGTTCGTCGTTACTACCGAAGCAGCGGTGGCTGCTACCTTTCGTCTCCAGGATGCCACGATCAGCGACATTAACGACGCCTTCGATGCCGGCGCGTTGACCTCTGAAGGGTTGGTGAATCTGTATCTCAATCGGATTGATGCCTACGACGACGCAGGTCCGGCACTCAATTCTGTTATCGCGACTAATCCTGACGTGCTGGATATTGCCAGAGCCCTGGACATTGAGCGCCAAACCAGTGGACCCCGGAGTCCCCTGCATGGCATCCCCATCCTCTTCAAAGACAATCACGACACCTTTGATATCCCCACCACGGGTGGCTCGGATGCGCTGGTCGGCTCGGTTCCTCCGGATGATGCCTTCGTGGTGGACCTGTTGCGCGACGCCGGGGCAATTGTCTTTGGCAAAGCGGAAATGGATGAATTTGCGATTTCTGGATCGGGCTACAGTTCACTAGGTGGCCAAACTTTCAATCCCTACAACCTGAACCGACAGTCGGGTGGGTCTAGCGGTGGCACGGGAGCCGGTATCGCTGCCGGCTTTGCCACCTTTGGCACCGGCAGCGATACCGGCGGTTCGATTCGCACACCTTGCTCCTTTCAGGGACTCGTCTGCGTTCGACCCACGCGAGGCTTGGTGAGCTTAGACGGCATTATTCCTTTCGTGCTGTCCCGCGACATGATTGGCCCCATGGCACGTTCGGTCGAAGATGCGGCGATCGCCTTGGGTACTATGGCCGAATTTGACCCCAATAACCCCGGCATCCAGACACCCATCGAAGCGCCACCCGTTGAGCTGGACAAGTTTTATGACGACTACACCCAGTTTTTAGATACTGATGCGCTCGACGGGGCGCGGTTAGGATTGGTCACGAACTACTTGGGTGAAGAAAACGGGGTTGACCCAGAGGTGACGGGGCTAGTCGAGGATGCCCTTGACGTGATGGAGGGCTTGGGTGCCGAGGTTGTCGAAATCTCCTTTGAAGACGCCTTTTTGGCAACCTTGAGTGAGGTGTATGGTACGGCGATCGCCGTTGAGCAGGAAATTTATCTAGAAGAATACCTGGCCACCCTCGCCTCGGAATATCCTAAGACCCTGGAGGAGCTGATTGCGGTTTTGGAATTGCCCGACATTGCTGACTCGAAAACCCCTTCCATCATCACAGGAACTTTGGAGTTTGCGGTTGCCGAAGGCGAAACAGAGGAAGCCGACTATGCCGAAGTGGCTGAGACCATAGGTCCCTTCTTACGCGATACCCTGCTCGATACCCTGGACTCGCTCGACCTCGATTCCTTTGTCTTCCCCACCGTCGATACGTTTGCCCGTCCACCCATCGGCGTGGATGACCCCACCTTTGTAAATCCTCCTGGTAATCCCCCTGCCCGCCAGGCTCTCTTCGCTAGCTCAACCGGACGCCCCGTAAACGATAGAGTCACGGGTAGCCCCTGAGAGCCAAACCCAGCCGGAACCGTGACATCGGGCAGTCCGGTTGAGCTAGCGAAGAGAGCCTGGCGGGCAGGGGGATTACC
>JBCBJE010000046.1:0-12410 GCA_038523735.1 Cyanobacteria bacterium J06626_18
CCTTAACCCACCCCCACTACACTGCCCCCCTTCCACTCCTGTTCCCTGTTCCTGTACGATCAAGACTGTCGAGCATGAATTCAGTTGACGCAATGGTACCTAAACAGGTGAGGGCGATCGCAAACCGCTTTGTCTTAAGTTTCCTGCTTGTAGCTGTACTGCTATTCGCAAGTATTGCTCCTGCCAGTGCCGATAACTATGACCGCCAGAACTTGCGGGAGTCGGATTTTTCACATCGAGATCTGCGGGGCGATGACTTTACCCGTGCCGATATGGCCATGGCTGACATAAGCTACGCCGATTTGCGAGGTTCGCGGTTGTTTGACACGACCCTCAGTCTGGCTAATTTGGAAGGGGCTAACATGACTGGCGCAACGCTTGATGGAGCCCGATTCATCCGCGCCAACCTAACCAATGCCATTTTGGAAGGGGCTTACGCCTTTGATACGGACTTTCGTGGTGCCATCATTGACGGTGCTGATTTTACGGACGTGATGCTAGCACCTAAAGTCAATAAGATGCTCTGCGAGGTCGCTAAAGGCACAAACCCTGTGACAGGAAGGGATACACGGAACACGCTGTATTGTTCGTGATGTTATGGGACGCGATTAATCGCGTCCCATAACATCATCCATATCCGTGCTCAGTTAGGAACTCCAAGGAGATATCGCGCTCTGTCGAAGCTTCTGATTGGGTTGGCCCCAGGTTCAAAAATCTTTCGGCATATTTGCCCAAGATGTCGCCTTCTAGATTGACCGTCTGATTGGGCTGCAGGTGCTGCAGATTGGTTTCTTCGTAGGTAACGGGAATAACAGCAACGGTAAACCAGTCACCAGTGGGGCTGCAGTTGGCCACAGTAAGGCTAATGCCGTTAACAGCGATACTACCCTTAGGAACAATGTAGCGAGCAACATTAGCATCGGGAACGGAGAACCGGATTTCCCAAGAAGTTGCAGTGGCGATCGCCCCTTCCAACTTACCCAAACCGTCTACATGGCCAGTGACAAAATGGCCGCCGATTTTACTCCCGACTCGTAGCGAACTCTCCAAGTTCACGACCGCGCCATCCGCTAACTGTCCTAGCGTTGATCGCGACAGGGTCTCAGGCGAAGCGGTGACAATAAAGCCGTGCGCGATAGCGGTTTCTACCGTCAAGCAAACACCATCAACTGAGATGCTATCGCCAAGCGCCATATCATTCAGAATTCTATCCGCTGTGTCCGCATGGCATTCGATCTTGAGATGACTATGATCAACACTTGCCAGAGTTCCCAGTGACTGGATTAAGCCTGTGAACACGTGTTCTGAATAATTGATTACCTCAAGAGCCTAACACGATGGCCTATAAAGGCGTTACGGTTATCTCCTTGAGAAATTATCCCAGTGCAAATTCCGTGTATTTCCGAACGTTGGGGGCATGATAAACCAACACGATATCTTGCTTGGGGACACCTAGTTCAACAAGGTAATCCGCGGTTGACAAGGCACATTTCAAACAATCAGCCACCACAGGCTTGCCGTGAGGCCCAACGTACAAACGTGTTGCGGCAGCATGAGGCGTAGGGGATAGCGGGCAATCTTTTGGGTTAGCACGATCGCCAGCAAAGCCCCCGTCACCAAACATGTTCCCTGTAGAAACGCAATCACCGCTGGGTGAGCCACAAGGATAGGTAGGTTTACGCCAGATAGGCCAAGCGTCGCGGCACTCACCGGCAGCACCCGACCAGCTTCCGTAAGGCCCAGCCGTAGATAGTGGGCTAAGGTTCCCAGCAATACCAAGGGTAAATAGCCATACGCTAGCTCCACAAAGGGGCGGGGCTTGCGCGTCTGGCCTAATTTGTAGATAGCTAACAGGCTCGCTTGAGCCATAAGTGGTAGCAAGGCCGGGAGACTAAGGAGGGCGATCGCCGCCACACCATGTACCCAAAAGACCTCCAAATCCAGTAGTAATCCTAGCCCCTCAAGCAATTCGGGTAAACGATGTAGAAACACCGCATCCAGCAGCAGCAGCAGCAATGCCACCTCATAGGCGCGGGGAACATGGGTGGTCCATAGCTCAATGCCGGGGGGCCGCAAATTCACCTCCACGGAACGGTGAGGGCAGGCTTTGAGGCAGGTCATACAGAGCACACAATCACGATTGTCTTCCAATTGTGCTGGATGGGAATAGAGGGGGCAGCCGTTCGTTTCTTGGCCTTCTCCTTTAGCGGGTCCGCCTTTATAGCATTGATACGTAGTGCATTCTGCCGAACAGGTACCTTGCTGTGCCCGTAGTTCTGTGATTGAGAGTTTGGCAAACAGCCCGTTCATGCCGCCGATAGGGCATAGATAGCGACACCAAAAGCGCCGCTCAAAAATCTGAGAAAAGATGACAGCACCTGCCGTAATCAGCAGCAACAAACAAGCCGACAGATAGGCCGTATTTTCCAAATCCCACAGTTCTTCCCACAGCAAGATTAGGGCAAACAAACCGAACAGAAACCAGCCGCCCCAACGTTCGGCTTCTTGCCGGGGCCAACGTTTGAGCTGCCGAGGAAAGAACTTGACTGACAGCCATTGCAGCGCTTCGCCGTAAATCATAAACGGGCATACCGCACACCAGATCCGTCCGAAGAAGGGAAACACGAGCAAAATCACAGGCCACCACCAAGCCCAAAAGAGATTAAGGGCAATGTTGTGGTCCCGTGTTTGAGGCCCAATAAACAAGATGGCGACAACCAACGCAAATCCAGCCAACGTCAAGCCGTAGTTGAGGCGATCAGGCCACCAAGGGCTGCGCAAAAAATGCCGCAGTGCCGGATAGGCATTCAGCAGATTGAGGCGAAACTGCTTCTTTCTACCTTGGGACGGCCACAGAATTTCTTCAGTAAGGACGCTGTTAGAGGCACCCTGAGACAGGGCACGGGAGACCAAACTTTCCAGTTCGCGCAGATTGTTGGGAAAATCGTAGGCTTGCAGGCGACGAATGGCTTCAGGCGTCACCGGAATCTTGGGCAAACCCCGCGCTCGGGTAATGAGACTGATGTAGTAAGTAACGTAGTCCTCAATGTCGGCCTTACGCACACGCAGGGGTGGTACACGGATTTGTTTTTCCACGGCTTTACCCAGAGCCGCAATCGGTCGCTCGGCAATCAGGATGAAGTGGGCTGAGCTGGTTTGCTCTGCTGCGGGATTCGTCTCATCGCGGCTAATGGGGCGATAGGTACAGGTTGTTAGGAGGTCGGCGATCGCCCCCACTAACCCCTCCGGTAGTTCCTCGACGTTATTCAAAATCAGGGTGCCTTGATCCAGTGCTTCTAACAGTCCCGGCTTGCCACTCGCCCGACCAAACAGCTCGGCTCCACTGGCCTGCAGACGCGCACAATCTACTTTAATAATGGGCTGACGGCGGTAGGCCGAACCGTAGTGAATAAGAGCCGCAATATTGTCTTTCTCCGTTCCGGGCTCACCAAAAATCAGGACAGCGCCACAGTCATCAAACGCCTCGCGAACCTGCTGTCGTAAACGATTGGCATAGCGGCTGCGCCCAATCACGCCTCGTCGGGCCTTTGTCACCAAATAAGGACGCAAAATAGCCTGTCGCTCCTGCTCATAGGTAAGCTGCGATGCCATCTGCCGTAGTTCAGCCGCAATTTGCTGAGAGAACGTCTGGATAATATTGGGATATTGAACTGTCAGTGATTGAAACTTAGCTGCTGCGATAAACCAAAAGCGACAATCACTCAGGGTTAACACCGTTTTTTCGACTGGTTCCGCCAGGATCAGCGATCGCAAGTTCAACACTGACCCTGGCAAGAAGCTGCGCGGAGTGCTCGTCCCCGGCTTATGCTCCAATCGTCCCACCTGCAGAATGTACAGTCCGTCTGGTGGCGTATCGGCAATGACCACTTCCCGATGAGGCCTGATCCGGCGAGTCTCTAGCTGTTCACTTAAGGCAACTAGAGTATCCTTATCTAAGCCGCTGAGAGCAGAACGTTCTTGCAGCCAAATCACGCGATCGCTTACAGCCGTCGTTATCATCGATCCGACCCCATGCATTACCTTAAAACTGCCAGCTTTCAGGAGTGCCCCTATGATAAATCCCGTCGACTTCTGGGTTCCATTGGCGTTACTTGGGTTAATTGTGTTGGCGGCGATTTACTTTTCCAAGCTTTGATATCGTGCAGCAATGTACATTCAGGTAAAGGATGCTCTTCAACTTGAAATAACACCTTGAACTGAACTGAACCATAGGCTCACGAACGCGCTCGAATTACTAGCGTTAGAAAGCTAATGTCAATTCCTGTCCTTACCTCAGACTATGGGATGTCTGTTCAACCGCCTTATCTTGCTTAAGAGGTAGTTGAATCACAAATTCAGTGCCCTCACCAGAAGTCGAGAAACACTCCAATGTCCCTGCGTGTTTTTCTGTAACGATCTGGTAGCTAATCGACATACCCATTTCAGTACCTTTACCAATCGGCTTAGTCGTGAAGAAAAGAAAGTTTACCATTGCTGCCCGAGCGTAGGGCCAGTTCCAACCACAGGGCATGACCACTTTGATGGTAAATGCGAAGTTCCAGGCCGCACTCTGCATGGCCAAGCAATGCTGAGTTTAAGCGTTCATCATCCTCAGGATTGACAAAGTCACTCAACCGTTTTCCTATGACCTCTGTAGCCGGGTAACCAAGCGTTTCGGGCCAGGCACGGTTAACAAAGCTGAGATAACCCTCCGGATTGCACTCGGACACAATTTCGCGAAGGTTTTCAACCAGTTCGCGGTAACGTCGCTCTGACTCAGTAAGTTTCTCTAGTAAGCGATATTGGATTTGCGTATGTAGTTCATTGTTCGCATCATCCTTGAGCATAACTCTTTGCAATTCCTAGCTTGTCCAAGAACTCTAAAGACGTCATCGTGCTGGCATATAGAGGAAACACATTCTCAAAATAGAATGATTGCTCGAAGGAGGTACGGGCCAGGGTGCAGTCACGCAAAATTGATACCTGATATCCTTGGCAGCGGTATTCAAGGACTAGTGGCTAGTCGTTACGCCCAACAGGTAAACTCCGTTGACCTCAACCCCCGAGCCATTCGTTTCGCTCGTTTCAACGCTCAGCTGAATGATATTCGTAACATTCAATTCCATCTGGGTAGCCTGTACGAGCCTGTGACGCATCAGCAGTTTGACACAATTCTGGCAAATCCTCCGTTTGTCCCCAGCCCCAAACGGGATCTAGGCTTCCGTGATGGTGGCGCGACCGGAGAAGAGATTCTGGCTGCCATCATCCAGGGCAGCGCTGAGCATCTTAAGCCCCAGGGTCGCGTCTTCATCGTGACCGATCTGGTGGACGTCAGAACCGACGAGACGAAGCTGGCCCAATGGTGGTGCGGCGGCAAGGCGCATCAGTTGGTGCTTTGTACTGCCGACCGTGACGATGTTTTGTTCTCGATTCCCCACAGCCATGCGCCCTTTAGCCAAACGTTGACAGCTTACAATTGCGATCTGGAGCAATGGCTGGAAAACTTCCACCAGGCTGGGCTAACAGCCGTCAACTTTGGCTATATCTTGATTAGTCGCCAGCCCGATCAGCCATCCAGTTCTTATTTCTGTCGTACCATCCACAATCCAACAGAAGCCATTGATGAATTTGTACAGAACTATTTCCAACAGCAGGAAAGATTGCGATCGCCTGCTAAGGAAACGTTTTTCCTCTAACTTCTACCAGAATTGCGCTTTCGCATCGAAGAAGGATTAGAGGGAACTGAACGCAAAATTGAGCTTTTCGTACCCAGTAATCCCTACTTCACAACCTATCAAGTGAGTGAGGAGGTCTATCAGCTGATACAAGCGATTCAGCGGCTGCAGCCACAGTGGCACACGTTTGTAACGCCTGCCAACCAGACCTATCTCACGGATCTGATTTGCAAAGGGCTGTTGCGCCTTAGCCCAGAGCGTTCGCTAGTCCTCAAGCGCGAGAAACTGGAGCAGCTTTTCCATGAGCCTTCGAGAGCTGAAGGCATCGTTGAAATGTGGACGAAGACAACGCCGACCTGCCTATCTGCCTATCTCAACCAGTAAGTTTATCCGTAGGTATGGCTTTGTGCGTTTTGCTCCAGTCCATCTCATCTGACTGAGAGAGACAGGGCTCAGGGCGAATGGTCAAGTGGCTGCGAGGTGAGACTTTCAGCCTAGATCTTCGACCGTAAGCCTGCGGCGTGAGCTCAGTCAAATACTCAGCCGTGGGCGTAGCCTTCCCAGGGGGAATACGGTGTACCTGATTCGACTGCACACTACTCAAAAACCGTGAATGATACGTGCCGATGACTTTACTGAAGCCATCGGCACATTTTTTAGTCGCGGGGTAGCTAAACTCCCCCATAATTTTTTTAGCCAAAAATTCCTTACGAACTCCACCCACCCTCTCATTCCCGCAGTAGCTTAAAGGCAGGCATCCGATTAAGGAGACATGCTGTGAGACTCATTATGATAGGAGGTCCCGGAGCCGGTAAAGGGACTCAGGCAGAACGATTACAGGCCGCTCTCGGCATTCCCTGGATTTCTACGGGAGGCGTTTTACGTCAGGCTGTTGCCGCTCAGACACCGCTGGGTCAGAAGGTTCAACCCACGCTTGAGAGGGGTGAGCTGGTGGATGATACGACGATGATTGAGCTGATGTGCGATCGCCTGCAGCAGCCCGATGCCTCTGATGGCTGGCTCCTGGATGGATATCCCCGCACCGCATTTCAAGCTGAGGAACTGGACTTCTTACTGGATGAGATTGGGCAAAAGGTGGACTGGGCCATCTGGCTGGATGTGCCAAAGGAGATTCTGATGGCGCGATCGCTGCAGCGGCTACGCGTAGACGACAACCCTGAAGCTGTCCAGCGCCGCATTGAACTGCTGTACGAACGTACCATTCCGATTCTGGACTACTACGGCCACCGCCAGCGGCTGCGGAAGATCAACGGTAATCAATCCCCTGATGTCGTTGAGGCGGAAATTCGGCAACAATTGGGCGCTTAGGGGCGAGGCATTTGGGCACGACTTCGCGTGACATTACCAAAAGCTGTCAACCCAATGCCTCGCCCCTACGTGACGCCCAAAATCCTCCGACAATCCTGCGCGATCGCCCATTCCTCTTGGGTATGAATCACGAATACGCGAACTGCCGAATCTGTAGCAGCAATGTCCTGATCGGCCTTGTTGCGCTGTAATTTGTCTGGGTCGAGGGTGAGTCCTAAGCACTCCCAGTCCTGGCAGGCGGCTTGCCAAACGGGGACGCTATTTTCACCAATGCCTGCAGTAAAGACTAGAGCGTCGAGTTTGCCCAGACTGCCGAGCATGGCTCCGATATGGCGGCGGAGGACGTGGACAAACATATCGAAAGCGAGTTGGGCGCGATCGCTGCCTTGTTCCGCGGCTTCTACCACCTGACGCATGTCGTTGGATATGCCAGAAATACCTTTAAGGCCAGAGGCTTTGTTGAGTAAGTGATCAAGTTCGTCTGGGGAGGTGCGATCGTGGCGCATAAGGTGAATCAGAATGCCGGGATCGACGGAACCCGAGCGACTGCCCATCATAAGTCCGTCCAAAGGTGTGAAGCCCATCGTTGTATCTACCCCAACCCCATCTCGTATAGCCGCTAGAGAGCAGCCGTTGCCCAGATGGCAGGTAATTAGTCGGACATCTTTGAGGTCTTTGCCCATCAGGTCGGCAGCGCGCTGAGCCACATAACGGTGACTGATGCCGTGAAACCCATAACGCTGGATACCCTTCTCAACCCACTCATAGGGAACGGGATAGGTCGCGGCTGCGGGGGGCATTTGGGCATGAAAAGCAGTGTCGAATACAGCCACCTGAGGCACGTCTCCTAAGATGGTTTCCAGCGCTTCAATGCCTTCCAAGTTGGCCGGATTGTGAGCAGGAGCGAGGGGAAACAAGTCTCGAATTGCAGCTTTGACTGCCGATGTCACCTGGGTGCTCTGTTGATACTCGCGGCCTCCATGTACCACACGATGCCCCACAGCCTGAATCGCGTTCAGCGTTTCTAGGGTCTGCACAGGACCCTCGACCAGGGTTTCCAGCATCCAACGAATCCCAGTAGTTTTGTCCTGAGTTTCTAACACTGCCCAGTGCTGACGCCCCTCTGTCGTGCGCGCTTCTAGCTCAACGGCTCCGGCTTTATGTGTCCAGTCAAGCTGCGCTCTCCAAAGCGGTTTCTGGGCTGTGTCAAAGTCAAACAGAGCAGCTTTGTGGCTACTCGATCCGGCGTTGAGAACGAGGATTTTCATAGGCGTGGGGGATAGATGAGTAGAGAAACACTATTTTTCCGGCGCAGACAAAGACAGGGTAAAAGCACTAGAGCTAATTTGGAAAGAGCTGGAGAGCCCCAGTGTATTGATTTGTCTATAGCTCGACGTATAAGTCTGGCGCTAGGGTGTAGTTGGGGAGTGTAATTTGAGGTGATCGCATACTCTGCCGACAAAGCTTGTACTACGGGAAATAACGATACAACTCTCGACGATGAAGGACACGAACGAGGAGAATAGTGTCTTCCTCCTATGCCACGCTCCATCTAGCTCATCAGAATTTTCATAATCCCCTCCCGCTCACTTAGTTCTATTCACCTTCACTGCAAACTCCTCCCCTGCTGGACTCAACCACAATTTGATGCAGTTAGAATTGTGGCACTGGCCTGCACACTTCTTCACGGTCGCTATGACTATGTCCTCTGTTCGTCTGTTGCGATCGCTAATCATCCTACCCTTACTGCTTTGGGTAAACGATACTCATGTCAGTGCTGCTCCCATTGAGATTGAACGCGTGATCGCTGAGCTGCAGCCACAGACCACCCTGCCGATCTGGATGCCAGATGAGGTTCCAGGGCTGGAGCAAGTGTATATCAGCCTCTACACTACGTCTGGCCTCTACTCAATTTATTTTGACCTTACCCCAGATTGCGGTGGTGCCACCTACTGTAATTACGGTTCTTTTACGGCAGAGCAAGACGGCCAATTTTGGACACCCGATGACCTCGGTCCTCGGGATGAAATTGCTTTTATTCGCTTTGAGAACGGCATGAGTGGGCAATTTGTGAACACCTGTGGACCATATTGCACGGCGAAAGTTCAATGGCGCTTAGGGGGCATTCTCTACAACGCTACGATTAAGAATGGCACCCAGGCGGCAACCGTTGACCTAGCGAATAACATTCTGCAAGGCGATGTTCGTGCTCAAGGGACCGCCCAATGACACTGCTGCTGAAGTGAATGAGGATGGAATCGCTTTAAGGCTGAGTGCCAGAACTGATTACGAGTCTGTTTCAAAAACTAACCGCCTGCCAAGAGTGAGCCAGGCATGTGTCTCGACAAGGCAACCAAACACCCATTAGTAAAATCATCGCTAATCTCGTTTCAGCTATGGCTGCTATTGCTCTGCCAGCCAAGCTTCCAAATCCGATGGCTTCGAAAAATCTAAGAGTGCTTCGGCTAATGATTCCAGCTGAGCAATTGAGAGGGTATCGAGTTGATCATTGACGGTTTCGGATACCCCCCCTACCGGCCGAGGCAGCAGACGCTTGACGAGCGATCGTGCCTCCTGCAGGCTACCTTGCTCTACCCCGCGTTCCATCCAGCTTGTCACAATTTCCATGACTCTCTCCCGCTCACTTGGTTCTATTCAGCTCCGCGGCAAACACCTGCTCCTCGGCTAGATTCAACCGCAGATAGGTATCGACGAATCCAGAAATCAATTAGAGTTTTAGTCAATCAAACTGAAATTTTTGAAGGATATCCTGTGGAGGGGTTGAGCATAACGAATCTCGATAGGCCAGCAGATGAGTTAACAAGAGAAGACAGTGCTACCTACATCAAGTCGAACTCAACTTTGGAGCAAGAAACCTTTGCTGCGATCGCCTCGGCCTTACGAAAATGCCGAGTAGGACATCCCTTTAGTGAGCGTGAATTATCTATCCTGCGAGAGTGTTTAGAACAGGCAAAAGTTTACGCTGGCAGCAAAGATATCATCCCGAACTTCCTGATTCAAAAAGCTAGAAAATCCTTATAAGCCCACAGTATCAATATTCCTCAAAAAACTTTTCGATAATCCTTTCATAGACGGTGCAAAGCTCTTGAACATGGGCGATGGGAATGTGTTCGCCCACCTGATGCATGGTGTTATCTAAGGGTCCGTCTCGACGGTGACGCAGTGAGGGACCAGGAAGCGGGCGTCAGTGATACCACCTTCAGTGCTCAGGCGAGGGCGGCGACCGGAAATTGCTTCCACCGCGTCTTGAACCAGGGCAACGAACTTATTGGCAGGATCGGTGCGGAACGCCTCGCCGCTGACCCGAAAGCGAATGTCGTACTCAACACCGTGGGTGTGGGCAATGGGCGCGATGGTTTCCCGAATCAGCTGTTGCAGCCCTTGGCCGGTTTGCTCGTCATTGAAGCGGATGTTGAAACGCAGATTGACGCTGGCAGGAATGACATTTTCTGCACACTTGGCAGTTTCGAACTGAGTGATTTCCAGGTTGGATGGTTCAAACCAGTCGTTTCCTGCATCTAGCGGTAGCTTTTGCAGCGCGCTTGCCATTGCTACAGCAGCGGGGACCGGATTCAACACATTGCGCTGGTAGGCCACATGTCCCTGCTTTCCCTTGATAGTGATAAAGGTGTTGATGCTGCCACGACGACCAATGTGAACGCAATCGCCCATCTCAGAGGGATTGGTAGGCTCACCCACAACACAGGCATCGATTTTTTCACCGCGCTGCTCTAACCATGCCATGACCGGCTTGGTGCCGTTGATGGCCTCGTGCTCCTCATCGCCTGTGATGATAAAACTAATTGATCCCCTAAAGCTGTCGCCCTTTTTAGCCAGCCAGGAAGAGACTGCTGCGATAAAACAGCCAATCCCGGCTTTCATATCGACAGTGCCACGTCCCCACAAGATCCCGTCGCGGATTTCGGCTTTGTAGGGATCAATGTCACCCCAGCGCTGGCGATCGCCCTCCGGCACCACATCAGTATGTCCTGCAAACGCCAGGTTAGGCCCTCCAGTTCCCAGGCGCGCATAGAGATTGTCTACTTCATAGCTGCCCGGTTCGTTGTGAAAGGTCATGCGGTGGCAGGTAAATCCCAGCTGTTCCAAATGACGCTGAACAACGTCCAATCCACCTTCTCTATCAGGCGTCACGCTGGGTCTTTGGATCAGCTCCTGGGTCACCAGAACGGGGTCGAGGATGGCGATTTGGGTAGGCATGGTAAGAATTGGGGAGTGGATGGATAGGGTGGAGAGGCAAATTCGGAATTCGGAATTGGGTGGGTTAATGGGATAAACCATAGGGGCAGGTTTAGCCAATATTCATCGGGAAATCTTATCTCTTTCGCTCAAAAACTGCCCTAACCATCACAAGAAACCAGAATATTGAGGAAACAGGCACATTGTTTAAGCGGCCTGGGTCGCTGTAGTTTGTTGGGTAACGAACTGCTCGTAAACATCGATTAAACGAGTAGTGATAGGGCCAAAGGCTTCGAAATGATACTCGTCCACCTGACTTACTGATTCAATTTCACAGGTTGTCCCCGTCAGAAAAACTTCCTGAGCTTGGGCTAGTTCTTGCGGCTGAATTTGACGCTCTACAACGGGGATTCCCAATTGCCTAGCCAGTTTAATGATAGTTTGCCGTGTGATGCCGTCGAGGAAACAATCCGGTACAGGTGTTGACAAGGTGCCATCGATTACTAGAAAGACGTTCGATGTGGTGGATTCGGCAACCAGACCCCGATAGTCCAACATGAGGGCATCATCGAATCCCTGCTTGACGGCTTCATCCTTACTCATGCTGCAAATGGGGTAGAGGCAGGCCGCTTTGCTAACCGTTGGGGCTGTAGTTGGATCGGGTTTGCGCCAGGTGACGTGACGGGTGAGTTTTAGTGGTTTTTTGGTCGCAGCCGTGAATAGCGTGGTGGGAACGGGCCAAGCGGCGATCGCCACACAAACTCCGGTATCCGGCGCATAGACCCGGAGTTTTTCGCTACCTCGCCAGGCAAAGTGACGGATGTAGCCAACCTCAATCGCCTCTTTTTCCAGCAAGTCGTAAGTGGCCTTTGTCAGGGCTTCGATGGCATGTGGAACAGTGAAGCCTAGGATGCTGGCAGAACGATATAAGCGCTCCAGGTGCTCGGTTAGCAAAAACGGTTTGCCGTTGTAGATACGGACCCCCTCAAAAACGCTGCTAGCGTAGTGTAGTCCATGCGTTAAGGGATGGATATGAGCCTCTTTCCAAATGACGATTTCGCCATTCAGCCACAAGCATCCTTCTCTTTGGTCAAACGGTATTAAGGACATAAAGACGTCAGCTCTCTAGTCCCGCAGCAGCTCGTTGATAGAGGTTTTGGAGCGGGTTTTGTCGTCAACGGTTTTCAC
>JBCBJE010000047.1:0-12362 GCA_038523735.1 Cyanobacteria bacterium J06626_18
GAAACAACAGTAAGGGATGCTTAATAGCGGCAGAATATCAAGTTCTTCTTTTAGTTTACGCACCTAATAAAAGGGGGGTTGAGCAGTGGATGGATTAGCTCGATATCGCGAAATCGTTCAAGAAATCTTGCAATCTTACGGTCAAATCAAGCCGGTCTATGGCGATATTGAGATGGGGATCTTATTTGACCAAGAGCGCGATCGCTATCAAGTCGTCAGAGCTGGCTGGCTTCAGAAAAGGCGAGTTTATGGTGCGCTAATTCATATCGATATTAAAGATGGAAAAATCTGGATTCAGTATGACAGCACTGAGGTTGGAGTCGCAAATGAACTCGTGGAAAGAGGAATCCCCAAGGAAAATATCGTCCCTGCCTACCATTCTCCTTTTATAAGGCAGCACGGTGAGTTCGCTGTTAGCTAATCCGTTTTGTGTTTGTCAAGCCTTGTTTCTTTTAGAGCTTCCAACATCCTGCAGCTAAAAGAACGTTAGTCCTGGAATCACTTGTACAAATTCAGAAGTACTTGCAGCGGGCCAGCCCCCTTCCGCTTTGCGCCCACTTAGCAATATGAAGCGGAGACTATACGCCTTAGGATAGCCTTCTACCTCCACCCAGATGCGCTCTGTTTCCTGCTCACAGGCAATTCGTTCCTCATCCATGAGTTCTGCTGCCATTGCCTGCAGGGTATCCGTTAGCTGTAGTGTCAGGCGACAAAAATCCTCAAACTCTGCGGTGGTCATTTCCAATGCCCAGCGATCGCCCCCGACCAGCCCCTTAAAGACAGTGGCATCCGAGTTCCAACCCAGACGCCACCCCTGACCTTCTTTAATATGACTGGCCACTACAGCCTACTCACCAATAATTTCAGGCTGTGTCAGCTCGTCCGACATCTCGATAATCGCCCGCAAGACCGGCTTCATCCGCGAATCGTCCACCGACTCGAACTCCTCGAAGCGACGGCGCTGGGCTCGGTTGGCGACCTGAACAGTAATCCGATAGCGGTTAGAAGCTGCCGTGATCAGATCTTCTGTACGACGCATAACCTGTTGGCTGTCGAAGGGAGATGAATTTCTCAACATGAAGTCCTTCTTTCAATGTTTTGATTCCTGATTATAGCAAGAGATGTTGGATAGGGGGTTGGTGGTTACTCGTTCTTGGTTATTCATTCTTGGTTCTTGGTTCTTCGCTAATGGTTGATGGTTGGTAGTGGGTGGCGTTGAGGCGAGGCATTTGGAGCATAGAGTCTCGATGTGTGGTGAGACTGTGGGCCAAATGCCTCGCCCTTACGAGATTTTGCTCCACCCGTTTCCCTTTCCCCTTTCCCCTCTCCCCTTTTGCTTCCCCTGCTCCACCACCCATCTACCCTCCCACCCATTGCCACTGTGAACAATTGAAAAGAGATCTTCAGAATGGTAAATTCCCAAAGAGGTAGCGCGGGTGCGTTACGACTATTCAAAGCTGTAAGTGAGTTGGATTTCTTATGACTGTGGCTTCTCCCGCTATGCGATCGCCTACCGCCCTGACGCCACGCCACGAAAAGCGCATTGTTGCGGTTGGAGACAGCCTGATCTATGGCTATGGCGATCCCGAAGGCGGGGGGTGGGTCGAGCGTCTAAGACGCCAGTGGCTGCAGCCAGAATCGCCGGGTCATGCCATTTATAATCTGGGCGTCCGAGGCGATGGTGTGCAGCGAGTTTCGCAGCGATTGGTGCAGGAGTTTTGGACCCGCGGCGAGTTCCGCAATCGAGTCCCTGACCTGCTTATCCTGTCAGTAGGAGCAAACGACTCGGCACGACTTGGCAAGCCAACAGGACGATCCTTCACCGCCATCGAAGTGTTTGAAGCTCACATGGCTGCGTTGTTGGACGAAGCACTGACGCTGTGTCCCGTTTTGTTTGTAGGGATGACACCCGTTTTAGCGGAGCGGATGCCCTTTGCCGAAGTGTTGTATTATGGCCACGCCGATCAGTTTCAATACAAAGAAGCGACGCTACGCGCCTGCCAACAGCGACGGATCCCCTACCTCGATACCTTCGAGCTATGGCTGCAGCGAGGGGAACCCTGGTGGCGATCGCGTATCTCAACAGACGGCTTGCATCCAAACGTGTTGGGCTACCGGGCTTTGCTAGAAGATGTGAGTTCGTGGTCAGCCTTCCGTGAGCTGATTTGAGAGGCTTCCGCCCCAGATCCCAGGGGTCTCGTTTTTACCATCAAATTATTGGGAATGCCAACAGACCCCTAGGATCTCCGTACCCTACTTCTTCTCAACCGGATGGGTCAGCGAAGTCATCATGACAGTAGAAGCACTGTTTAGAAAGGATTGCGACGCATAGCTACGATAGAGAGCCGCTGCTAGTAGTGACCCTGTGTAAGCAAAGCTCGCGGGCAAAAGCGGTAGCCATCCCCCAGCTACAAATGCGATTGCGGGCACGCCTACCAGCACAACTCCTCCACCAACCAAACCCAACCCTAAGAACCAAAGACGCCGTAGCGACCATCCCAGCGCACCGCCACCCATAGCCCCTAAGAAAATCCAGGCCCATTCAATTGCTTCAGGGAAAGCCCAGGGCAACTGCTGTCCTTCCAATGCCCCTGCCAAAAGCTGGCTAGTAGCTTGTACGTGCAGCACGACGCCAGCCATCTGAAAATCTTCATCATCAATGTCCCGGCTGAAGGGAGTGTAGAACAAATCTTTGGCCGAAGGAGCTGTAGTACCAATAATCACAATGCGATCGCGCACTAAAGCCTCATCAAACTGCTCACTCAATACCTCGCTTAGACTCAGGCGTGGCGCGGCCTCTTGAGGCGAACGATAGCGCAACATAACCTGATAACCTCTGTCGTCCAAGTTACGATAGCCACCAAAATTACGCCTTAAACGGGCGAGTGTCGTGCCATTGAAAGCTGGATACTCTGGATTCACCTCGCTAGCCGTGAGAATGATGTCTTCTGTTTCCAAATAAGCCAGTGCCAACTGCAGCGCAAAGGAATTCAAAGTAGGGCTGTCGGAGCCTTCCGATGCAAACAACAGACTACGCCGGACAAAGCCATCCTGATCAATCGGAAAGTCATTGAACCCAACCCGCTCAGGCGTAACTGTCGGCGGAGCGGGGATTGCTTCCGACGGATCATTCCCCAGCTTCCGGATAGCAATAATGTTTTCGGCTTCCAGGGTTTTCAATAAGTCAGTATGACCCTCTCCTTGAGGCAACTCGCGGTACAGATCCAGGCCAATGACGCGGGGTTGGTGCAACTGGAGTATTTGAATCGCTTGATTCAGGGTGGCATCGCTAGGAGTCGGACGATTCAATGCTTGGAGGTCTGCCTCTGTAACCTCAACCAGCAACAAACGCTCGTCTGGCCCTTGGTCAGCCTGCTGCTGCACCCACGCGTCGTACACTAACAGCTCTAACGGCACCCAGCCCCCTAGCTGACGTATCAGCAGCACGATCGCAGCCACCAGTACAGACGCGATCGCACTGCCTAGCCAGCGCCGAGGGGGCACGGGGCTCAAGGTGGTTTCCGGAAAATCTAGGGATAAAGGCTGTGCCAGCGTTTCTAAATGCTGCAGATCTGCCATCGCAGCATCGGCAGAAGCATAGCGCTGGTAAATCGAGGGATGGGTCAGTCGCTGCAAAAACACTGTCAGTCCGGGACTAACCTCTGGAGCTTCTGGATGCCACAGTAGCTCTCCAGTTTGGGGATTTTCGGCGATCTCTGTAGGCGATCGCCCGGTTAGCCCGTGAATCACCGTCATCCCCAGTCCATACAAATCGCTGCTGTAGCGGGGACGGCCAGCCAACTGCTCAGGCGCTGCATAGCCCTGAGTACCGATACTGACAGTTAACTGGTCGCCACCTGCCGTGTAAGGCTGGGTCGTGATTTCCTTAACTGCGCCGAAATCGATTAGCACTAGCTTGCCATCCGCCCGGCGACGCATCAGGTTGCTGGGCTTAATGTCACGATGGATCACCTGCTGCGCGTGAATGAACGCCAGAATTGGGAGCGCCTCTTCTAGCAGCTTGACCATTTCAGCTTCACTCAAAAACCCTTGTTGCCGAAAGATGAAATTGAGCGGGTCCCCATCCACATAGGCTTGCACCAGATAAAACTCGCCCTCGGCCTCAAAAGCATCGATCAGTTCCGGAATCTGATCATGGGTGCCCAAACGTCGCAAAGCAGTAGCTTCCGCTTCAAAAAGGCGCCGCGCTGTGGTTAAAAACTCAGAAGAGCGCCGTGCTGGGGTCAAATGTTTAATGACACACGGCGTATTCCCGCGCTGAAGATCTTCGGCCAGGTAGGTTTTAGCAAAGCCGCCCTCACCTAAGGGCTTTACTAGCTGGTATCGCTCTGAAAGTAAGGTGCCAATCATTACAGTGTTCGGCGCAGTTCAAACTATAGAGCATCCTAGAAGATGGCTCATCAGTACGGTTGGGCTCCAGTTGCCCGTGAAATTAGCTAGGCGGTACGTAATTCCCTACTTTATTCTGCCAACGTCTTATCAGGGGATGTTTTATCCTATGAAAGACCCACAAAAGCTGATTGCGTCTAGATGTAGCTGCAGTTCCATCTGCATTATGTAGAGATTGCCGGTCACGTTTCTACCCATACATACCAATTTAGGATGCTGGATCGATTACTTGAGATTTCTACGAACTTCGGGGTGGACACCCTGCTGCTACTACCTGTTCTAGTAGCGCTGGAAGCAGTACTTTCTGCCGATAACGCGATCGCCCTCGCCGCGATCGCTCAGGGCCTGGAATCTGAAAAAGAACAGCAACAGGCCTTGAATTTAGGTCTCGTGGTTGCCTTTATTCTGCGCATGGCGCTGATTTTGACAGCCTCTTGGGTCTTGAAATTTTGGCAGTTTGAGGTCGCGGGTGCTGCCTATTTACTGTGGTTGGTCTATCAGCATTTCACAGCCAATACAGATGCTGAAGACCAGCATCACGGTCCGCGTTTCGAGGGCCTATGGCAAGCCATTCCAGTCATTGCCTTGACTGATCTAGCCTTCTCTTTAGACAGCGTCACCACGGCGATCGCGCTATCTCAAGATGTCCTCGTGGTTTTATTGGGCGGCACCATTGGCATCATCACGCTACGTTTCATGGCGCAACTATTCATTCGCCTGTTGAGTGAATATGAGCACCTTGAGGATGCTGGCTTCATAACGGTTGCCTTTGTCGGCATCCGATTATTAGTTAGGGTTGCCAATCCCGACTGGGTACCGCCTGAGTGGCTGATGGTCGGGCTGATTGCGGCTGTCTTCGCTTGGGGCTTCTCTAAGAAAGTAGTCCAGCCTGAGACGAACGAGACCCTGCCAGCTGACGAAACGCCTGAGATTGCCGTCGCTGCTGACAGCCTCAAAATCCACAACCTGACACCTGCACCTACAGAAACAGAGAAAGAGCCCCCCACCGACGACGAGCCCCGACAAACGGCTGGTATCAGTTCTGACGGGTAACCAGAGCGTTGCTCAATTAGTCGCCCGCTTACGCAGATACAGGGGAAACAGAGATAACACTGCCAAAAACCCAAGCGCTAGCGTTAGGGGCCATAACCCCTTGCCTTGGATAGCCTCTAGCCCTGCCAGACCAATCCAGGTGTAAGCAACTGTGCCGGGCGCAATGCCTACCAGCGTACCCAGTGCGTACGCTCCGACAGGTACCGACGTCAAACCAAAGAGAAAGTTGACCAAATTGAAGGGCGAAAGCGGGGCAAAGCGAACCGCCAGGACACAGTTGAAGGAGTGTGTATCCATCACCCGGTCAATTTGCTGAAAAATCCGACGTCTGGCAAAGCGATCGCGAAACCAGTCTTGCATCAAATAACGAGCCACCCAAAAGGCTGCGATCGCTCCCCCGGTTGCCCCCATCAATGACCAGAGCGAGCCCCACCAGAGACCAAACTTCGCGCCCCCCACAATCACCAGCAGTGTCCCCGGCACCCCCACCATTGTGGCTAAGATGTGCGCTGCCAGAAAAACCGGGACGGTCCAGGGTCCTAAAGAACACAGCGCCTGAAACAGCGCCTGCGGATCGAACAGTAGCGTCACGTTCGACCCAATCAGCGCCAAAATCAGGCCCAACAGAACCAAGAGCCAGAAGTACTTTTTGTGGACTAGAGAAATCCTCATGGGGAGTTGGGGGAGTGGGTGGGTAGAAGGGTGGATGGATGGGTGGGAATGGAGTAAGGGAGTGATGGAGTGGAAGGGTAATGGGGAGATTAGGAGGAGAAAATCCTCACCCAACCACCAAGAACCAAGAACAAACCCCAACAATCATGGCATGAGCGAGGCATTTGGGACGTATCTGCCGTATCAATTGTCGGTATGTTGGCCCCCATGCCTCGCCCCAACATCGATAACTGACAACTAACTAACTGCAGCTTTGTCACCACCCTCAACACTGGGAACTGACTCACTCAAAGCTTTGCGGGCAATATGAGTAACGTACAGAGTGACTGCAACCGTGGCTACAAAGGCGATAATGCGAATGGTCCAGGTGATGACTGGATTGCTAGGTGCATCACCAGCGCCCAGGGTTGCCAAGTTACCGGCCAGGGAACCCAGATAGACATACATGATGGTGCCGGGAAGAATTCCGGTTGTGCCTAAGACGTAGTCCTTGAGCGAAACCTTGGTAAGGCCCAGCGCATAGTTCAGCAGGTTGAAAGGGAAAGCAGGTGACAGGCGAATGAGGAAGATGATCTTGCGACCTTCGTTAGCGATCGCCTCATCAATCGCTTTGAACCGAGCGTTCCCGGCAATCTTGCCGCTTACCCAGTCCCGAGCGACATAGCGTCCCACCAAAAACGCCGCCGTCGCACCCAACATTGCTCCGATGAAAACATACAAGGAGCCCTGAATCACACCAAAGACAACCCCGGCCCCCAGCGTAACGATGGAAGCTGGGATGAAAGCGACCGTCACAACGACATACAGAATAATGAACGCAATGGGACCCACTGCGCCTAAGCTATCAATCCAATCCAAAGCATTCACCAGTTGATTTTGAAGCTGACCGAGTTGATTTTGAAGCTGACCGAAAATTCCAGTAGACGTTTCAGTAGCAGCCTCCTGGGCCAACACGGGCAGTGTAGACAGCAGCCAAGCAGCAAGCATCGCAAAAAGTCCGAATCGCAGCAGACGGTAAGTCCGTCGCTTTAAGAATACGCGAATTGGGGTAGTTAAAAGGTTCATGGGATTGTCCTCAAATTAGAGTGAGTTACAGGGGTGACATCGAGTCTTTCAGGCGAAACAGAATGAGAAGCTCGGATGTAGCCTTGGCAGTCGTCGGTGCAATCGCTTTAGAAAGAAGCTTTGGATACTTAAGTCAAAGAACCACCACAGCTTGAACCACTGCCAGCTGTGCAGCCGAAACAGTAGGAACGAGTCTGTACCGTTTGGATGAAGTCTAAGGTTCCCGCTTCAAGCAGTGAGCCGACTGTAACGGGCATGCCATCGGGAAATTGAGCGGGGATGCCCGACATTTGATTGAAGTCGCAGTCGTAGACATTGCCTTCGTAGTCAATGGACAACTCGTTGCGGCACATGAGTCCAGCGACTGTGCCAGGATTGTGATTGCGGGCCAAAAATTGGGTGTATGGCTCCAACAATCGCCGATGTTCCAAGTGAAATCGAGTGCGTCCAATCGGTAGATTTGTAATTGTCAATAAGCGATTAAATTTGATTTGAAAGTGATCCAATAAATAGCGCTTGTAATCAACTTCTAAAGCAGCTTGATCAGGGGTAAGTTTGAAGTCTTCGCTAGCAGGAATCGGTGGGTTGTAAACCAAATCTAGAATCAGGTTAGGTTCCTTGCCATAGCCTAAATCATTGAGTTTCTGAATGGCCTGGATGGAATCGTTGTAAACGCCTTGCCCTCGCATTTTGTCTACATTGTCCTGCAAGTAGCATGGGAGTGAAGCTACTACTCGCACCTGATGACGAGCAAAATATTCAGGTAGATCCTCAAAACCAAGTTCAAAGAAGATTGTTAGATTGGAACGCACAATCACCTCAACATCGTGCGATCGCGCCTTCTCCACTAACGGTCGGAATCCATAATTCATCTCAGGAGCTCCCCCAGTCAAATCCACTGTTTGAATCTGAGGAAAACGGTCAATCATTTCCAGCAACTGTGCTAACACCATCGGCGCAAGCTCTTCGGTGCGATGGGGACCTGCCTCGACATGGCAGTGGGTGCAAGCAAGGTTACAGCGCCGTCCCAAGTTGACTTGTAAAACGCTGATCGAACGTTTTGTCAGGGGCTTTCCTAAAGTTTCCTCAAAGGAATGCACCGAAGTCGATAACTGGGTAAGCTCGTGAGATAAAACCATGGGTATGTCGAATCCTCTTTAGGGTCACCGAGAAAAAGTCTCTGGATAATAGCCTTTCCCGACGAGCGGAGACTGCACAGATCTTTTCTGCCTGTGGTTGGCATAGCTTTAATTAAAGGGAAACGACCTGAATATTCCCTGAGAGGGGTACCGGAACACCCTGAGCCCTGAAATCAGGAATTTCTCAGGATCCCTTGTTAACTTTGAAATCGTTGATACGTAAAGGCTGCGATGAATTGGCTGCGACGTCTACAACCTAATTGGGGTCACCTGCCGGATTTCAACTCAATCCGGTTCCGGTTGACTGCGGGGGTGGTACTCGTATCAACCCTAGGAATTGGCAGTGTAGCTGGCTGGATGAGTTGGCGAATGCAACATCTTTTACTAGAGGGACATCGCCAGTCTGTTCTCGCGCTTTCCCAACGATTCAGTGAAGATGTAGTGCTCTACAAAGAGATGATGCCTCTCGAAGAAGCAGTGCAAAAGGTCATCGACCGACGGGCCATTGGTGACACCGCAATTTGGGTGCGATCGCCCGAGGGCGAACTGATCGCCGAATCGGAAATCCTTTCCATGGGATCGTGGCAAGAAGCAGGGCTAACCGATTATTTAGAGACACTTTCCAACCAACAACGGCTAGCGATTGAATCCGTCCGCGATCGCTACTTGGTGGTTTGCATTAACCCCCTCGTTGTTGGTAACGAAGCGATTGGGGCTCTGTTCATTGTGGAAGATATTACCCAAGACCAGCGCACCTTCGTTGCCATGACTCGCACCTTAACACTGGTGAGTGGCAGTGCCATCTTGCTTCTGGCAGCACTCATTGCGCTGTATGTGTGGCGATCGCTACAGCCCTTGCAGGTCATGAGTCGTGAAGTTAAAGATGTCACGGCAGCTTCGCTTAATGAAACCCGCCTCCAACTCGATAAAGCACCTACCGAAGTAAAGGAATTGGCTGCAGCCCTCGACCATACCTTGAACCGCCTAGCCCAGTCCTGGGCCCAGCAGCGGCGGCTTGTGGGCGATGTGTCGCATGAGCTGCGGACGCCGCTGACCTTGGTACAGGGCTACCTCCAGAGCACGTTACGCCGTTGTCAAACCTTGACAGAACCCCAACGGGATGGGCTCGAAACAGCCGCATCCGAAACCGATCGCACCATTCGGATTTTGAATGATTTGTTGCTGCTGGCTCGCGCTAGCATGGGACATCTGCATTTGACGCTAGAGAAACTGGATCTCAAAGCGGTGGTATTAGAAGCTGCAGCGATGGCCGATACCACTGGCAACCGAGTAGAAACTGAAATCGAAACCGCTCCCCTGTGGGTTCGGGCCGATGCCAGTGCCCTTCGCCAAGTTCTGATGAACCTTATCGACAACGCCCTGACATACTCGACACCTGACCAACTTGTTACAGTAAGCCTCCAGCAAGAGGAAAAGCGGGGGATCATTCAGGTGCGCGATCGCGGTCGCGGCATTCCGCTCGCCGACCAAGCCGAGATTTTTGAGCCGTTTTATCGAGTTGACCCAGACCGCTCCCGAGCCACGGGAGGCACAGGGCTGGGACTTTCCATTGTGAAAACCCTGGTGGAAACCATGCAAGGCACTGTGAGTGTCCAGTCAAAGCCAGGCGAAGGGAGTACCTTCACTGTCCAAATACCTATTTGTCAAGGAGTATGACCCATGAAACCCAAAATTTTGTTGGTGGAAGACGAAGAAAAGCTGGCGAAGTTCATTGAAATGGAACTGGGCTACGAAGGCTATGAAGTCACCGTCGCCAATGATGGGCTGTCGGGTCTGATGGCAGCTCGGGACTCAGAACCAGACTTGGTTCTCTTAGATTGGATGATGCCAGGACTCAGTGGCGTCGAAGTCTGCCGTCGTCTGCGCTCTACAGGGTTCAAGGAGCCCGTGATTCTGCTCACCGCCAAAGACGACGTGTCCGATCGCGTCGCTGGCCTGGATGCCGGAGCTGATGATTACGTCGTCAAACCCTTCAGCATCGAAGAATTGCTAGCCCGCGTCCGGGCTCACCTGCGTCGCAACCAGCCCCAGGAAGTCGACACGCTGCAGTTCCAAGACCTGACCCTTAACCGCAAGACTCGCGAAGTCAAACGCAACAGCCGTAGCATTGAACTGACGGCCAAAGAATTTGATCTGCTGGAGTATTTGATTAGCCATCCTCGTCAGGTGTTGACCCGCGATCGCATCCTAGAAGAAGTCTGGGGCTACGACTTCATGGGTGATTCCAACATTATCGAAGTCTACATCCGCTATCTTCGCCTCAAACTCGAAGCCGAAAGCGAGAAGCGCCTCATCCAAACCGTTCGCGGCGTTGGCTACGTTCTGAAAGATTAAATTCAATAGGCAAATATCGACTCACAGACTTTGGACTACGATTTACGCCGATCCTGGACTCAATAGAAGCGCTACAGCAAGAACTCGAATCTAAATGAGGCGACGCTTTGTTACGCAAAAAGATTTCAAAAGTTCTCCAGTTGACTTTTGAAATAATATCTATATAGCTCACAACTATTAGTCACAGCATTTCCGCGCAAATTTACGAGTCCCATACTGTTTAACTTAAAAGCTGATGTCTGATCTAATTCAACTAAGTCATCAGTTTTCACCACATGCTGATAGGCACGAGCCAACTCAGGATACGCTTTCAAATACTCCAGATATTTGTGTAAATGATTTGCATAAATCCCAGCATCTGTCGCTACAGTATCAACAAATTCCTCCCAGTCAACTGTTCGCTGAGAGAGATAAAACAAAGCTAAGCGCACCATGTAAGGATGGCCACCCAGAAGCTTCATCAAGTCATCTAATTGGCTCTCTGGAAATTCCACCCGGTGCAGCAGAGCTAAATCGCTCACCTGTTCCTTGGTGAAGGGGCGCAGGTTAACCGTTAATCCTACATTAAAAGGAGACCGATTTATCTCTAGAGGGACGTATATCTCGGTGGAATGAACAATTAATAATCTTAGCCTCTGCCACAGCTTGCTATTAGAGCTACCATAATTTGCTTCTTCATACCAGGACCGCAGCAGGCTAAAAAAATCATCAGCGATGGTGGGTTGAGAAAAAATCTCATCAACCTGATCTAAAGCCAATATTAAGGGCAAATCATCTGACGATAATATCCATTTCTCAAAATAATTTGTACAGTTACTTTTGCTACCATACAGTTCATTCCAATTTTCGCCAGTAGGGTGTTCTGAAAAACCTAGTTGATGACTGACTGCTGTACAAAACCATCGCAAAAATTTATCTAAGTTAGTCAACGTTGCGCGATCGGCTCGTTGAAGGCTCAAAGTAACCGTCCGATAGCCGAGTCTGCGGGCATGAGCAACACAAAAGAGCATCAAGGAGGTTTTTCCCATCTGATTGGGGGCTTCAATGCGAATCAATGTACCTGACTCTTCCAATTTGCGACAGCATGCCTCTTCAATTGGGGGGCGCTTTATGTAAAATGCTGAGTCAGGTAACGCTAATTTTCTGGGCGATTCGATCGCGATTTCCGGTAGTGGACGAGTGACCTGAAAATTTGAACTATTCGCAGGAGAAGCAAATTGTTCCTGCAACAGGCTTGAATGCTTGGAAGCTGCTTCAACTATCTGGCTTCGTCGAGTCAGAACAGCCACCAAATTCTTTTTGCCAACTTTTTCACCCAAAGCTATTGAGAGCAGCTTCCAAAGCTTTGGCCCCACGTTGTTCTTCAAGTATTCTGAGCTGTATCCACTCTCTGCCGCTATTTCGCCGTACTTCTGCCCCTGCAGTACTCCCTCCAATACAATGCTCTCAATCGTGCTTAAATGTCTGGAAGTTACTGAAAATACGGCAGTATCCACTATTCGAAGCCCAGCTTCTGTCGTGAGACTACTCTGCATGCCACACATCTATGGTGAAGTGACGCCAAGACAAGTAAATGCAAAATACCCCGAGCAGACGATTCCTGTATCTAAAAGTGTGCGATTAGCAGTTTAACATAGGCTCTACGAATACTTATTCGCGGTGTTTTGC
>JBCBJE010000048.1:0-12358 GCA_038523735.1 Cyanobacteria bacterium J06626_18
CGCCCCAACTCAACCAACCACCAATCACCCATTACCCATTACCAACCATCAACCAAGAATCAAGAACTAAGAATAAACTCGGAGAATCCCATGCAATACTTCACAAAATATCTGACCAGTGCTCCCATTATGGCTACGATCGCGTTAGTCGTTCTAACAATCATAATGGTTGAACTTAACCTGCTTTTCCCGGGTCTACAGTACGGAACTTACTTCCATACAGCGCCTTAGGCTGCAATTAAAGTAAAAAGGCAAGGGGCTTTCAGGACGGTCTTTACAAAATAAAGATTGTCCTAGAAAGATTCCCTTACCCGCATTTAAGGAATCACATCAAGAAGCAATTAAGGTTCTATAATTTGAATTACAACATATAAATCTAAAGTTCCTAGGAAGATAATATTGTCAACCTAAAGCCTTTTCATTCTGAGTAAGTATAGATGAGTTTGAAGAAGCGTTTTGTTGAGGAATATTCTCTACATGTCGATGCCTATAATTGAGAATCCTTACCAAAAGTTAACTTTAATAAATTTTGATGAAATATTAATTGAAATGATGAACAATAATCAAAAGGGCGGTCAATTCTTATTCCTTTAGTTAAGGAATGTCCTTTTGGTTGATATTGGTATTTATCCCAGACGGGCAAAGATCGATGAGGATACTACTCGTTGAGGATGACGATTCTGTTGCAAAAGTCCTTGAAAAAAGTCTCATTAGCGCACACTATGCCGTTGATGTAGCTAACGATGGTCAAGCTGGTTGGCAGCTCGTTAATTCCTTTGATTACGACCTAATTGTGCTCGATGTCATGCTGCCGAAGCTGGACGGTATTCAGCTTTGTCAACAGCTGCGGAATGCTTCGCATCATATGCCAGTACTGCTGGTAACCGCGTTAGATTCCAGTACCCAAAAAATTGCGGGTCTTGATGCTGGGGCAGACGATTACATTACGAAGCCCTTTGAATTGGAAGAGCTGTTGGCCCGTGTGCGAGTGCTCCTGCGGCGGACCCAAAAGCCTCTAATGTCGATGCTGGTGTGGGGTGATTTGCAGCTAGATTCCAATAGCCAGGAGGTAGCCTACGGCGATCGCCCCCTCAAACTAACGCCGAAGGAATTTCGTTTACTTGAGCTATTTCTCAGAAAGCCATCGCAAGTCTTCAGTCGCGGCGCTATTTTAGACAGTCTCTGGAGCTCCAGCGAAGCGCCCGGAGAAGATACGGTAACCGCCCATATGCGAGGGCTACGACGTAAACTAGCCGAGGTGGGTGCCCCCAGTGATTTAATCGAAACCGTGTATGGCGTCGGCTATCGGCTGAAGCCAGCCGCAACATGTGAGCAGCAGCCTCACCCTGAATCATCTGCCGCCGATCGATCGGCGGCAGATGACCCTAAGCGGACTGCGTGTCACCAAAAGACTCGGACTGCGCTCGCGACGCTTTGGCGCTCAGTTAAGTCGCAGCATCTAGAAAGGCTGGCAATTCTCAAGCGTACCCTTCGAGGCTTGCAGGATAAAAAACTGAGCCCCGAACTACGTCAAGACGCGGCTCAGGCAGCGCACAGTCTCACTGGCGCACTCGGTATTTTTGGTTTGAGGTCAGGCTCTGACCTAGCACGCTCAATTGAGCAAATTCTGCGGGGCGATGACCCGATTCATCCCTACAAACAAAAGCAGCTATCCGAGATGGTCAGCGCCCTGGAAGAGGATCTGCATCAGGCTCTTAGTCAGATTGAGCAACCCCAATCAGATGTAGGCTCGCCTTTGTTCGTACTGGTTGATAACAATCTACAGCTTCTACAACAGCTTGCCCAGGCTATCCGTGGCCAAGGTTTGACGATCCAAACAGTTCTGGATGAAGCAGCCCTGTCAGACCTCCAACTGTTGCGGCAGCCTGCACAGAAGGTTGATGCTAAAACTCCGGAATCAGAGGATTCCTGGCCTGATGTGGTGTTGCTCAACTTCTCCTTCGCCGATAGTGATGAAGCAACTCTGAAGTGGCTAGCGCAGATGATTAATCAGGTGCCGCCCCTGCTGATGCTGATATGCAGTGCCGATGGCAGTCTGGCTAGCCGAGTCAAAGCAGCACAGTTTGGCAGTCACGCTTTCTTCCACAACCCAGACGTTGCCGATGTACTTGAGAGTGTATTAGCGCTACGATCGCGCCTCCACGCTCCATCCCATAAAGTTCTAGCGGTAGACGATGATCGACAGGTTCTCGAAACCCTGCAAGCACTTTTGGAACCCAAGGGCTTTCAACTCATTACCCTCGATCAGCCCCGTGACTTTTGGACCACCCTGCAGGCAGCTGCTCCCGACCTCTTGCTGCTAGACATTGAAATGCCTAAGTTCAGCGGGCTTGAACTTTGTCGAGCGGTTCGGCAAGCCCCTATCTGGAACCAGTTGCCGATTGTTTTCCTCACCGCTCATGGTGACGCTAAGACCAAGGCCGCTGCCCTCCGAGCCGGAGCCAATGATTTAGTTGAAAAATCCTCAGCCGACTCAGCTCTCTTAGCTCGACTCTTTGAGCAGCTCAAGCAATCGCAACTCCAGCGCGCCATGGCCGTGATCGCCACCACCGCCACCTAAACCCTCCGCTTCCCCTGCTATCCCGTCCCCTACCGTATACACACATTTTGTCTGCAGACCTGTGTGTACACGGTAACCTCATCCCCTCATCTTCCCCTCTCCCCCTCTCCCCACTACTTTTCTCCCCTCCCCACTCCCCCTCTCCTCTTCCCCTCCCACCATGCTCTCCTCCACTCCCACCACCATTCAAACTCTAGAAGGACTGCTACATCGCATGACGGATCGCATCCGTCGATCCATCGAGTTACCAGAAATTTTGACCTCAACGGTCAATGAAATGCAGCTGTTTCTGGGTGCTGATCGCGTCAAAGTCTATCGCTTTCAGGAGGATGGCAGCGGTGAGGTCGTCGCCGAAGCGATCGCGGCTCAGCGTCTACCCTCTCTGCTAGGTCACCGCTTTCCAGCTGAAGATATTCCCGACCATGCCCGCGAAATGTTCCGGGTGGCGCGTCAACGCACCATCGTCAATGTCGCTAGGCAAGAAATTGGCATCAGCCCTCTGGTCTGCCACAAAACTCAGGTGCCCCTGATTAGCAATATTTGGTTTCGACCGGTTGACTCTTGTCATATTGATTACCTGACGGCGATGGGAGTAAAGGCTTCCTTAGTAGTTCCCCTGCTGCATCGCGATCGCCTCTGGGGGTTATTAGCAGCACACCACAGCACACCCCGACGGTTTAGTCCAAAAGAATTGGAGATGGTGCAGCTCATTGCAGATCAGGTGACCGTCGCGATCGCCCATGCTGACCTGCTGACTCAAAGCCGTTCGAGGGCACAGCGTGAAGCGACCATCAATCAAGTTGTTTCACTACTGCATTCGTCCCGTGAGGACTCGCTGAAAGTTGCGTTGGATCGCACGGTGGATGCTTTGGCCAGTGCCGGTGGCAGACTCTGCCTAGCGAATGAGCGCTCGGGAGCGGCCTGCCAATTGGTCACTAGTGGTCATCAGCCGCAGGTTTTCGAAGCCGCTAAAAACGTTAATCCACTGCTGACTTCCCCCGTCTTGGAACAGCTAACGAGTTGGCAAGCTTGGCTTGAGACTGAGATGCCGGCCCAGCTTGGGAGGCGATTGTGGGCGATCGCTGATGTGCAGCAGATCCAAATGCCTTGGGCAATTTCCTCAGCTCTATTGCGGCGAGGATTGCGGGGGATGTTGGTGGTGGAACTCAGACACCGGAATCAGCATTTGGGATATTTGAGCTTCTTTCGTCGAGCTATTGATATTGAGAATATTTGGGCGGGCCGCTTGGATGCAGTTGACCCCAGACAGAATCGTCCGCGCCAATCTTTCGAAACCTGGCACGAACTCAAACGCAATCAGGCCCACCCGTGGACAACCGTGGATATTGAGCTAGCTCAGGCGTTAGCCGATCAGTTTGCTTCGGTGATTGATCAGACCCAGCTTTACCGCGAAGTGCAGGTTTTGAATTCTGATCTGGAGCAGCGGGTATTACGGCGCACGGTTGAGCTTCAGCAAGCGAATGCTAATCTAAGGCTAGAAATTATGGAGCGCGAGCGCACGCTCAAAGAGTTGCAGCAGGCCCGTGACTCCTTACAGCGCTTGAGTCATCAAAACGAACTGATTCTGAAGTCGGCTGGCGAGGGTATTTGTGGTCTCGACCCCCAAGGCAACATTGTTTTTGTGAATCCTGCGGCGGCTAAAATTTTGGGACATTCTACCCGATACATGATTGGCCAGTTCATGCATCGTCTGGTGCATCATTCGCGGCCCGATGGTAACGCCTACACCTGGGCCAACAGCCCTATCTTAGCTACCCTGAACCAAGGCGATACGCACCATGTTTCGGGCGATTTATTTCAACGTCATGACGGTTTTAGTTTCCCTGCCGAGTATGTCAGCACCCCGATACAAGAGCGAGGCAAAATCTTGGGGGTAGTGGTTACCTTCAAAGACATCACCGAGCGTCAGGTCATCGAGCGGATGAAAGATGAGTTCATCTCAGTAGTGAGCCATGAGTTGCGCACGCCCCTGACCTCTATTCGCACGGCCTTAGGGCTCCTGGCCAAAGGCGATCTCGATGAGCATGATGAAAAGCGCCAGCGCATGATTGAAATCGCCTTTTCGAATACCAATCGTCTGGTGCGCTTGGTGAATGACATCCTCGATGCTGAGCGCATCAAGTTAGGCAAAGTCACCCTCAACAAACAGATCTGTAATCTAGCCGACTTAATGGCTCAGGCCGCGGATGAAATGCGCGCCATGGCAGAGAAAAATGAAATTGATTTGGTTGTTCGATCGCTCTCAGTCCAACTTTGGGCCGATCCGGATCGCCTCATCCAGACCCTCACTAACCTGCTGAGCAATGCCATCAAGTTTTCGCCTGCTGAGTCAACCGTAGCGATGATTGCGCAGCGGATTCAACCGGATCAAGTGTCATTTGCCGTCGAGGACCCCCATCTTCAAGCGAATGAAGTATCTACGGTAACGGCTCAAGAAGCGCCCGAGATGTTGCTAGTTCAGGTCAAAGATCAGGGGCAGGGCATCCCTGCGGATAAGTTAGACATTATCTTTAATCAATTCGAGCAGCTCAATGCTTCCGATACGGGACATCAGGGCGGAACAGGGCTAGGGCTGGCTATTTGCCGCAGCATCATCGAGCAGCATAATGGCCGGATTTGGGCGGAGAATAACCCAAAGGTAGGCAGTACCTTCTTTTTTACGCTACCGCTGCGTGATGAAACAGACATTGATGCGGTTTAAGACTTCAACCATCCCGACAATCGCTGCCCCCTATTTCCTGATCGCTGCCCCCAACAACCCAGAATTGTGTAACAAACCACTGGTTCCAAGTTTTTAAGGGGTTTATACCAGTTCTGCAAACTAGCGCTACACATCGGAGATCAGCGGTGACAGAGTGATGGGGTGATGGGGTGGCATCTGTAGTCCGAGTTCAAAGATTTGGTATTACCCATGGTATCTAAACGTATTCTTATCATTGATGACGAAGCCGATATCCGCGAAGCCACTCAGCTCTGCTTAGAAATTACCGGGCAATGGGAGGTATTAAAAGCGAGTAGTGGGCGTGAAGGGATTGCGATCGCTGAAACTGAAACACCTGATGCCATTCTGCTAGACATCATGATGCCTGGTATGGATGGACTCACCATCTTGCAGAAACTCCAGGAAAATAATAGGACCCGCCAAATTCCTGTTATCATTCTGACGGCAAAAGCCCAGTCCAGTGAACAGCGCCAATTCAGTCAGCTCAATGTTTTATCGGTAATTACTAAGCCTTACGATCCGCTCACCCTATCCGATGAAATTTTTGCCGTGTTAGCCTAACAACACAAAAGTTCTTCCACAAACTGCTGCGATCCACAAGCTTTGATCCTTGCATTGGCGTCACTGATAAACTGAAGCGCTATGGTGTTGCTAAAAGAGAAGAGCTCAACTTCCTAGAGCTATGTGAAAAGCAACATGATGATCAACCCTGCTTCTCAAGTCATTGCCGCGCTGCTGGTCGGACTATTAACGATTTTCACCTGTCAACTATTGCTGACGAACATGGGCCTCGCCCTCGGTATTACACTTTGGGGCGGATCACATTGGCAGCAAGACAATGACAGCGACGCAAAAGACAATGGTGGTGACGACTCACAATCAGATGCGATCGACTTAGAGACACTCAGCATCGCTGCTGGTTTGGGACTTTTACTCACTGTGAACAGTGTGCTGTTTGTGGCCTGTTATGTAGCGGTCAAATTTTGCATGCCGGTGACCGCCTTTTCAGGAGCCATTCTGGGATGGGTTATTTGGTCAGCTTATATGCTCGTCATGACTTGGGTTAGCACCCGTGCCGCAAACTCTTTAATCGTCTTTATCTTCAGTTCAGCGGTGTCGGGTCTGCGACAGATTTTTGCCGTGATAGGTTCGCTCTTGCAGTCTACATTTAGCGACGAAGAAGTACCGTTGACACCAACTGCTGCGGCAAACCTAGTGCGTCGAGAAACGCAGCTAGCGCTTGAACAAATCGATATTCCTACTTTGATTGAAGCGTATATTGACGAGCAAATACCACCGCAACTGCAGTTAGAGACGGTACAGCCACAACTAGAAAATACTTTGCAGCAGTCTGGTTTAGATAGTGTAGAACAGCGAGGATTTTTGTCTCAAATTAACTTGAGTACCTTTGCTCAGTGGGTTAAAGATGAGATAGGACTATCGGGGAATATCGCCGACACGATAGCCGATTTACTCAATCAGGCTTGGCGCCGCATTATCAGTAGCGATGCTTCGCCTGTGCAACAACTACAAGATCTGTTCTCCACAGCTGCGGTGGACGAATTCATACCAGATCGAGTCACCAGTATTTTAGAGCGTCTACAGCAGGACAACAGTCCTTATGCTGAACTTTCTATTACGCCAGAACCCCATCGATCAGCCCCTTCGAAAAGTTCACAGCAGGCAGCGAATATAAACAGCGCCGATGGCATTAGTCATCAGCTAAAGCGGATTCTATGGCAGCGGCTGGATTTGACGGATTTGGATATCCAAACAATTTGGCGTCGGATCAGTCCGCTATTCCCCGACTGGCAGTTGGGCACAAACACATCCTCTAATTGGCATATCATTCGCGAGGATGTGGATGACTATCTGCAGCAAGTGTCTCCTTGGCGCTTACATCACGAAACACTACAGCAGGAATTTCACGAAGTCCTAGTCGACCCAGAGGCCGCAGCCGATCAGGTTTTGTTGCAAGTGCAGGCATTAAGTCCTGGCGACTTTGCCGATAGTCTGAAGCAGCGAGGCGACCTGACTCCCGACCAGATTGATGCATGTGTGGCCAAATTGGAGGCGATTCGCCAATCGGCGATCGCCAGCCTCAGGGAAGCAGCGACCGATCAGGGTGAAGTAGACGCTGCCAGTGAGACTGAGACTCAAGGTGAAGCTTCTCAAAACGGGGAAAGGCAGACTGAAGCGATCGCTGAGCTGCACAAAAAACTGGAAAACTACCTGCACTACACCAGCCTCAGCCAAATTACCGCCGCTACGGTTGCTCATAAAGTAGCAACGCTGGTAGAAGAAGCTCCTTTATCGGCATCAAAACTTCGTCGGGCTGGCCCTCACCTGCCGACCGATCCGCTGATTCAGGTGCTGGATAGTCGTCGGGGGCTGGACTCAGCCCAACGAGACCAGTTAATTCGCCAGGCGCAGGAAGCGTGGCAACACGCTACCGCCAGCGAGGCGATCGCCAGTGATGAGTCACTTAATGACGCGTCAATTAGCACTGAAGTTATTGTGGCAATTGAAGGGGCGCTTATTCTGATGGTGTCTCAACTCATCAGCCGCCATATCGATGCTCAAGACCTCTTGCCTCAACTGATGGATTCCCTGGAGAGTGTAACCAGCGACTCCCGAGAACTGCGGCGATCAATTGGCCAAATTGACTGGCAAGCGTTACGAAACAAGGCTCAGGCGCAACTAGAGGTCTCAGAAGCACCCATTGAAAAAGCGGTTCAGCAAGTTCAGGCCGCTCTGGTAGAGCTTTTCAAGCTACCGAAACGCTGGGCGCTACGGCGCTCGGCTGAAGTCAAAGGCTTCTGGGATAGCGTGATTGAGTATCTCAGCCGTAGCCATCCTGATCAGCTTGAGCCCTCTGCCCTTCGGCAGAACCTAAAGTGGCTATGGCAGAACTCCAATCAAGCCCTTGAAGCGTTGCCGAGTCTACCGGCTGAGTCCGCCGCAATCAGTCCGTTTGACTGGAGCACGCTCAAGGACACGCTCACGCACCGCCAGGATCTAGCTACCGACCAAATTGAGACGATTTGGGCGACGCTGGCTCCATTTCTACGGTCACTTTTGCATCAAGCAAACCAAGCTCGTCAGCAGGCTCAAGCGTCCCTAGATTCATGGCTAGCCTCCGTTAAAGCGGTCTTGCAGGATCCAGAACAGCGGGCATTTGACCCTGATCAGCTCAAGGCCAACTTACGGTCATTACTGCAAAATTCTCCCAGTGTTTTTGCGACTCTGACGCAACCTCTGAATCTGCTAAACGCCACTGAAGACTCGGTAACCGCGATCGCGCAACTCAGTCAGGACGCTCTGCAGCAACTTCTAACCGCTCAAGGGGTTCCCAAGGCACTACTGGCTCAGGCGGAAGGACTGCCAACTTGGATACAGGCCAAATTAGCTGCGGTAGAACAAGACCTTCAGCATCAGCAAACATTACTCAAACAGGCTACCTTGCAACGCTTAGAGGAGGGTCGCAAAGCTTTAGCTGCTGCTGCTTGGTGGCTGTTTGCGATCGCGCTCACCTCAGGGACAACCGCAACCGTCGCCGGTATTTTGGCGGTGACAGGGTTTGACGTTATTTGGCTAAAGCTACGGGGTTGAGTAATACCCGTTCTGCAAACTAGCGCTACACATCGTCGATGAGCGGGGATGGGGGAGGGATGATTCTCTGCTGAGAGAAATACTTGGAATGTCATTCCGAATGGAGCGAAGCGCAACTGAGGAATCTCAATCTATCGCGCAAAACCGAGATGTCTCGACTGCATTTCACTCCGCTCGACATGACAGACACGGTGCTGATTGGGACTTCTGATATTTTCTTTCTTTAGAGAATCATCTTTAGGGGGGTGGGGGCATCTGTAGTTTGAGTTCAAAAAATTAACATAGCCGATAGCGGTTGGCACTCGGATCAAGCACAACCCTAAACCCTAGACCCTAGGCATTAAATCCTAACTAAAATCCCTGAGCAGAGCCATAAACCCCTTCCGACACTCAGCCCCTAAAGTACTTTCAACCTTTGCAATCGTAGGAGCGAGTGAGTTTGCCCCTACGACTTGCCAGGCTCTACCTACGCCCCGACCGCTTGATGCACAGGGGCCTGGTTGTTAGTGTGAGCCGGTTCATACATCACCGTGTCTAACGGCTGGGGATAATCGATCTCTTCGGTAGTTCGCCGCGGCTGTTCGTACAGCTTACGAGGCGATCGCGCCCCATACGCAAACTCGGATTTGGCGGTTGTTTGAGCTGGCGACTGATAGAACGTGCTCTTTTCAAGATGGTAAGTCGTTTGATACAGAGTGTTCTCGACCCCGTTAATTGCGGTCAGGCTACGCGGCTCAATACCCTGCGATTGCGCATAAAAGTAGCTCTCGAAGGGCTGCTCCTGCTTCAGCAAGGGCTGGGGCTTGAACTGGGGCGATTCGTATTGTACCGACAGCAGTGGCTGCGGTTCTGTATGAATCGGATTCTGATAGGTCAGGGAAGGATTATCGCTGATTTCAGCCATATTCTGCCGCCAGTTTTCCAGCAGGCTGTTGAGGTCGAAACCCATCGCCCGTTGAAAATGCCAAAGTCCCCCTTGCAAAAAGAAAAAGGCCAGATAGAAATGGCTATTGGCCAACCAAGTGCGAGATGTGTAGCCATCTGTGGCAAGGGCGCTGGGGTCAAAGTAAGAAGGCAGAAAGGCGGACTTTAGCTCCAGTGTCGGCCCATAAAACTCCACTGGATAGGCCAGCGTATTAAACCCGCAGTAATAGGAGGCGGCAAATCCAGCGATCGCAATCCCAAACAGCGAGTAGGACAAAATGCCATCAGCGGAAAACAAAAATACCCGTTCGACCCACTTAAAAGGAGGCAACAAAATATGCCAAGCCCCGGCGCCGATTAGCAGCAGAGCCACATAAATATGCCCCCCCACCAAATCTTCTAAATTATTCACATCAAACAGGTGGGTTCTGTAGCCCCAAAGGCTACCAGGATCTAACGTGGGCGCTGTTACGAGCCGGACTTCTTCCAGGTTGGCATCGTACAGTCCCCCAAAAAACATCGCTTTGGCTACCAGCAATGCGGCACCGAACCCCAGAAAAACCAGATGGTGCCCTAAGATAAAGCCCAGTTTTTTGGAATCATTCCATTCAAAATGGAATTTGGCTGCGTTGCCTGGCTCATTGTCCAAACTGGGAGACAAGCGCGAGCGATGGAAATAGGCCCCAAAGCCCAAAACGCCAGCCGCTACGATATGGATCACCCCAATTGCAAAGATAGGATACGTGTCAACCAGCGTTCCGCCAGCACTGACACCCCAGCCCTCAGTAGCCAGATGCGGTAGCAGAATCAATCCCTGGCTATACATCGGCTCATCGGGAGTGTATACAGCCAGTTCAAAGAGCGTGAACAAACCTGCCCACAGCATGATGAGAGCTGCCTGGGCCACATGAGCCACAATAAACGTGTTGGATAGGTCAATAAATCGGGCATTGCCAGCCCACCAGGGAAATTGCCCCTGGATTTTGCTTGAAGCGTCCATGGTGATAGGTCGACGGCAATAACGGTTTGCAAAAAAGGCCCACCGTAGGCAGGCCATTGAGTCCACAGAGAAAAGCTCAGCCCAGCCCCGTAATGATGTGATCGAGATACACATCCATCTCTTGACCGGCTTCCGCACCCACCCGTTGCGTGACCACTTCTTTCATGGCCTGAACGGCTTTGATCGTCGGTTCGATGGGAACCCCCAATGAGAGGTAAGTTTCTTTTAAGCCATTCAGCACTCGCTCGTCGAGGATCGAAGCATCGGCTGCCAGCATGGCATAGGTAGCGTAGCGCAAAAAGTAGGTCAAATCGCGCAGACAGGCTGCATATCGCCGCGTCGGATACATATTGCCGCCGGGGCAAGTAATATCGCCATAAAGTAAGCTTTTCTCAACCGTTTCGCTGATGATACTGGCAGCACTCGACCCAATTTGGGTGGCAGCCTTTACCCGTAACGCACCACTCTGAAAATATTGCTTGAGCTCGTCTAGCTCACTTCCTTCCAAATAGTTGCCCTTTTCGTCAGCAGGATTAATGGCGGCAGTGATGGTATCTTGCATGGTTATCTTATCCAAATCTTGAGTTTGAGGTAGACAGCAGAGCGATTCGAAGATTTCTCAGGATCAAAACACAGATCGCTGATAATCCACAGACTTTAGGTGTTTGAGCGCCTAGAAAGCTCGGATGAGTTCGTCGAAGTAAGGGGCTGCTAGAGCGCCTTCTTCAGAGTTCAAAATCCCCATGGCAACTTCCTTAAGGCAGCGCATGGCCAACTTCAAGTTGGCCAAAGGAACCCGCAGCGACACATACATGTCACGCATGCCATCCAACCCAATATCCTCTAAGGGCTTAGAATTTCCAGCCAAAACGCAGTAGCTCACTAAGCGGATGTACCATCCCTGATCACGCTGGCAAAGCGATGTTTTTTGGGGATTACCACTGTTGCTTGGCGTATTTGGACACTGCGCCCAAAAACGCTTGCTTCCTTCCTCAACAATTTTTTGCTGATTCGCTGCCAATTTTTGGGATGCACTAATGCGCAGCGTTCCATTATTAAAGAAATCTTGGAGCTGAGTCAGCTCCGCACTGCTCAAAAAACGATTGGATCGATCGGATTGAGCAATAACCTTAGCGACAACACTCATTATGGAAAACTCTCCTCGTTTGAAATTTTTAATTTGAAGTATTGAACCCGACAGCATAATGAAAGCCTGATCGGAGAAATTCGAGCAGGCCAAAACTCAACATTCTTGGTTTCAAGCAAACTTGGCTAGAGGAACTGTTCCCAGGGAGAGCTTCATGCCTTCCAATGCATTTTCAGCAAAGTAGAAAGCGATACCCTTCAATCCAACATTACTCAGCAATTCTTTGATACCCACCATAGCCTAGAGCTAAAGTTTGACATCAAAGAAATATGCCAGGCATTGGATTCAGGACAATTTGAGAGCCTTTACTAGGCTCACCAATCATTGATTGACAGGAATTTTAAGCTCCCG
>JBCBJE010000049.1:0-12328 GCA_038523735.1 Cyanobacteria bacterium J06626_18
AAAAGACATCAGTCGATTTTCAAGAACAGAGCGTTGGGTTATGGAGTTCAACTGTGTTGCCTTCATACCTGAGAAATGGGACGCGGTTCCTTTCATAAATGACTTTAATGCTAAGAAACACAATTTGGGAGATCTAATTTTCGCAATTGCGATTAAAGTTAACCTCTGTAGGATTTAGTCTATTATTTGAAAAATCCTAACTTGTAGATGTCAATCTGTCGTCGCTTACGAGATCTCAGCAATGGCCAAAGAGCAAAAAGTTGAAATGCTCACTGGACAAGACCTAATCCAGAAAGTGAAAGAGCTCGATACCCTCAGTAAAGAAGAAAAGGCAAAGGCATGCGGATACTACACCATTACAAAAAAGGGTGTAAAGCGTGTCAATATGATGAAGTTTATGAACGCCCTCCTAGATGCAGAGGGTATTCAACTCGATAGTGAGCAAGGTGCCAATGGTCGAGGTGGTCGGAGTGCAAGCTATCGCATTACCGTGCAATCCAACGGCAATTTGCTTATTGGTTCGACCTACACAAAGCACATGGGACTCAAACCCGGCGACGAATTTGAGATTTCGTTAGGACGTAAGCATATTCATCTCAAACAACTGGGCGAAGATGAGGGTGATTCCGAAGAATAATTAAATCTGGCTCGTTCTCTGGTGGCGACTCTCATAGGGTCGTTGTTTAGGGTTAAGCTGGCGTCTTACCGGAGTTGTCAAGGTGATGCTTCGGCTTCTCTATGGCCGTTTAAGCGGGCAAGTCGTGTCTTTTCCTGGAATGGACCTCTAAAAGCCCAATAGCACTTTCTGAGGCTGTGAATTGGCTTCTAGCTCGCCATAACTCTGGCCAGCAGGAATATTTGCGAATTCCTAGATGGCGCTTGTGAGAGCTTTTTGCCAAACAGTCTCAAATGTGTTGGGAGTGGTTCATGTGTTCTAGGAGGAGGATTTCATCGTTCGTTGAGTTTAGGCTGCTCTGCGTCTAAGCCTTGGAGATCCTGTTTGAAATCCGCAGAATCTTGTATCGTGTTTTGTGCCGTCAGTTGTATTCTTCGGCAAGCAGGAAACCGTCACCGGGCTCTAAAGAAGGCTTTTTACCGAATTTCCTTTGACGAGGAGTCTATTTGAGGGGAATCCTTCTTTGTTAGCTGCGTTCAGAGTTCATCATGACCCTACCTCTCGTCTTAGAAGTTGCCATAGGACTCGTGTTTATCTACCTGACACTGAGTCTGCTTGCTAGCGAGGTTCAGGAGATTCTTGGTACGTTGCTTCAGTGGCGCGCAGAGCATTTAAAGCGATCGATCGAAGTGATGCTTGCAGGTAATGACGCTAAAAGTAAAGCGGCTGCTCAAGCGTTTGCTGATCGCCTGTATGATCGGCCTTTAATTCGCAGCTTAAATCAGGAAGCCGCCGGACCTGTCAGTCACTTTTTTAGGCTGATCAATCAAGCGGTTGGAGTCGTTTATCGCGCCGTCACCCGCAGTCGAAATGTGTTTGGTAGACAAACGAGTGGCCCTTCCTACATCCCGGCTGAGTCGTTTTCTCAGGCGCTTCTAGAAAACCTTCAAATCGAAGATTTGAGGAAGGTTCTTTTGGAAAGCCGTCTGTTGCACTTCATTGAGGAAAAGCTGCTGCTGCCGCTTAACCATATGGTGAATGATCTGCGGGCTAGCACTGCAAATGAGTTCCTGTTGAGCGGTGAGTTCAAAGACTTAGAGCAGGCAATTGGTCAACTCGTTAAAGATTTCCAAGAAAAGCGAACGACCCTCTCCGAGGCTCTTGAGCGCCTTCTGATCCGGTTAGAGGAATTTGCGGTGAAAGCGCAGGAAGTGCTTCCGGATAACCATCATCTGACTGAGACGTTCATGCGACGGCTGCGCTATCTCAAGACAGGCTTCGCCAGCACCACGTTGGATAAATCGGCTTTACTCAAGACGATTCAGCCTACCTTGAGTGAACTCATCTCAGTTTTGGATGATAAAAGCAAAACCTACCGAGAACTCAAGACCCTAGTCGCTAAGGAGAGCAAAATAGCCAAGGCCATTTTGGCAAACATTGAGACCCAGACATTGCCAGACAGTCTGCGGGCCAGCCTGGTGTCGTTGGCGGATAGAGCGACCAACACTTTGGCAACCACGGCCAGCAAAACCCTTATAGAGACGGCTAAGGACGTTTCTGAGGAGCCGATTACCAATCTCAAGATTTACTTGACGGACTTGGAAGGGGACGTCAGGGCGCTTGGCAGTGAAGTAGAAGCCTGGTTCAATCGGGGCATGGATCGGGCTTCGGGAGTTTATCGTCGCAATGCCAAAGCGGTCGCGATTTTGATCGGGCTAGGGATCGCAGTCGGTATCAACGCCGATTCACTCCACATGCTGGATCGCCTCTCTCAGGATCCGACCATTCGGAACTCTGTAAGACAGGCTGCCGAGCAAATGGCAGCGACGACTCCAGAGAATGTGGAGGTTGACCAATTGCAGGAGGACGTTGATCGTCTTTTAGAGGCTGACAGCCTGATTGGCAGCTCACGTATCCCAATTGGCTACGGCAAATTGGTCACTGATCAACAGCAAGCAGCCCAGCAAGATTGGTTTGTGCCGCTGGTGCCACGACGAGTCATTGGTTGGCTCATCACAGGATTCGCGATCTCAATGGGATCTAATTTCTGGTTTAGCCTTCTGAAGCGAGTTATCACCGTCAAAACAACCGGCAAGGAAGTTAACCCGCGCTGAGGTCTTGTAGCTTTGTGCATTCTTGTCGAGTGAGTAAGTCTTTTGAGGGGAAAGGGGAAAGGGGAAAAGCGTAGCAGGAACGGTTTCCGTGGGTTTCTTGCTTCAACCCACGCTACTCCCCAAATTTCCTGCTTCAACTATTCGGTTGGTGGCAGCTTTCCCTGCTCTTTCATGGTGCTCAGTAGCCAATTGGCCATTGTGGCCCGCCGGGTGAGGCGAGGGATTAACTGATCGACACTGTAGCCCTTGAAGCCCAGGTACTCTTTCAGCAGCTGTTTGTTTGCTTTGGGGATAGAGCGGGTAAGCTGGACGGTTGCCGGGCGACTCTCGATAAAGTTGGGCGGGGTCGGAAATTTTTCGACCCACACAGCATCAACCTGCTCGACGTTCCACTGGTCATTGGCTGCGCCGCAACTATAGCCCAGATGGTGCCATACCAATTGGTTTACGGTGTCATCATCGAGGGCGTCGTTGAGGATTGCCCAAATCGTGTCTGTTGTGAGAGGGGGTAAAGCGTCCATACTGTTGAGGTTCCTCCGCTTCAATGCAGAAAGTCTGAATGGTTACGATCATCTTCCCAGAAAGTTTTGTATGGTTTTATCGTGATCGCCTATGGATGGCCTAGTGTGACAAACTTCAACTCGAATGAACCTCAAATGGAGCCTTTGGGGCGTGTCCAGATTTTGGTGGCTATGGCGGTTACAGCATTAGTTTTGCTGTTGATTGCGCGCTTCTGGTTGCTATTTGATGCAGTTTCACTCTTGTCGGTTGATCTGAGCAGTCAGGTGCTTCTGCTGGGAGTCGGTATTGGTCTGGGCATCACGGGACTAAGCGCGATCGCCTATTATCTGTGGCCGGGCTATCGCAAAAGTGCTGACCTTTATCTACAGATGGTACTTCAACCCTTGACCTGGCCCGATTTGATCTGGATGGGGCTACTGCCAGGGCTAAGTGAAGAGCTTTTGTTTCGGGGTGTGATGCTGCCTGCGATCGGCCTTAATGCCAATGGCGTCGTATTTTCCAGCCTCTGCTTTGGGGTACTGCACCTCAGCAGCCTACAACAGTGGCAGTATGTGGTGTGGGCCACCTGTATCGGATTTATTCTGGGAGGAAGCGCGCTGTATTCCGGTAATCTACTGGTGCCGATTACCGCTCACATCATTACCAACCTCGTCTCTAGTTTGGTTTGGAAGGCGCGATCGCAAACTTCGTAATTCGTTCACTACCCACTACCCATCTACCCTTCCACCCTTCCACTCTCTCTCCCTCAAGCCTCAGAATCCTCAAGCGGTGGTGGCGGCATGGGGGTCGATCGCGCTTTGTTTTTGCCGGCGATTGCCAGGACGACACGGCTCATCATGCGACCGTCCTTGAGCTTTTGGAGGCTAAATTCGCCGCCTAACTGACGCATCAGAGTTTGGCAGATGTGGAAATGTAGTCCTGGTGGCTTGTCCAATAGCGAGGGTACCAAAATGTCGTCGGAGCGTCCCTCGCGGAGCTCGGTCAGGAGCTGAGCGGGCATGTCGCCATCGTCGGTAATCGAGAGTTCCAGACAGTTCCGATCTAAGGCCCGACACCAGATATCTAAGCGTCCCTGTTCGGGCGATCGCAGGCAGGCAGCTGCCATGATTTCAAACAAGACAAATTCGATTTTTTCTAGGTCACCGCCGATGATGACATTGCTATCGTTGTGGACTTTAGCCCACAGATGCTGGGCCTGAATCAGTGGATTGGCTCGCTCCATCAGGCGATTGACGAGGCTAATCAGAGGGGTCGTTTGATGATGACTTCGCAGCGCCCATTCTTCAGTCTCAATTACCTTCTGCATACCTTCGGTCAGACTACCGATTTGGCGAGCGAGTTGCAACTGCCGCTGGGCCGTGAGTCCTTTGCCCTGGGTGATGGGATCATTCAACCGCTGCAGGTCTACCTCCAGTAGGCGGTGAGCTTCCTCGAACCGTCTGTGCTTATACCAGTTGAGGGTTTGCAGACCTTCTCGTTGGGTCATTAGCAGGTCCACTACGCTGAGATGCCGTCGTGACCAAGCCAGTTGATTGGCAAGCAGCTTAATTAGGCTGAGATGATGATCTGTCCATTTACGTTCGCGACGGTCGGCCAGCAACCATACACCATTAGGAGCATGCTCTTCGGCGGTTGTCAGGGCAACCAGCAAGAATTTGCTTTCCGGGGGGGCCGAAATCCAGCGTCGCGTGTCTTCGGGGAAGTCTTCCCAGGTTACGGGTAGCGGACCTGTAGCCTGTAAAGCCCAGTTGATAACTGCATCAGAGCCAATCAAAATTTCAGCTTCCTCATCAGCCCCAAATTCTTTGCGGCGAGTGATTACATGACTTACCTGGGCGTTTGTTTGTCCCACTTGCCAGGTAATGAGTGCCACCATGGGCACACCTAAGAGTTCAATCAAATGACGACAGGCGGCGACCTCAAGCTGTTTGGGCTGAAACGTTTCTTGGAGGGTTCTCAATCCCCATTGAATGGAGTCGTATAGATTCTCTTGTTGACCTGTTTGGCGCTGTAGCTGCCACTGACGCAAAATTAGGCCAATTTGCTGAGCCACTTTTTGCAGGAGTTCTCCTTCATCTGGTGTCCAGTGGCGCGGTGTTTTGCTGGTTAGCAGCACAATGCCTTCCGGAGCATTTCCAGGGGATACATTGCAAGCCAGCAGTGCTTTGACCTGCAGTGTATCCAGGTTTTCGTGCCAGGCGACTAGTTTCAGATCATGGGTAAAGTCGTTGATGGCGATCGCCTTATCACTGCGTTCCAGCATTTGCCAGTCAACTTCATCCAGCGCATCCCAGGCAAAGGACATTTTCTTCCGAGGCTTACCGGCTGTCTGAAAGACGACGTTATACCTACCGCGCTCGGTGTCGTAGGACAGGACTAAAAGCTGTTGTGCCCCTAACCTTTGACAGAGAATATGGCTGCACATGCCCAGCGTGTTGTGCCAATCAGTGTCGGTCTGAATGCTGTGAACCACGCCAGTCAGTAGCTGGAGGTCGGCTTCTGACTGCTGCCGAATCTCATCGACAGCGCTACCTGGCATCGAGAGTCCGGCCAAATCGGCCACGGTGGTCAGATACTCACGCTTTTCGTCGGACCAGACTTGTGGTGCTTGACATTCGACACTAATGAATCCCAAAAGCGTCTCATAGTGAAACAGCGGCGCTAGCATCAAGGCCCGCGCATCCAGCAACTTCATAAAGCGATCTGGCATGCTGGCAAGGAGGGCCCCTTCTGATTCCCCGACAACCAGCAACTGCCGATTTTTCAACACTTGATAGACCCCACGCACGTCGCTTGCTCCCATGGCAATGCCGGGCTGGTTGGGGTTGAATCGCTGCGCGCCTTTCTTCTTTTGAGTGCGCATCGTCAAGCGCTCCCAGAATTCTAAGGGCGTGGGTGTAAGCCAAAAGATGCGGATCCGGTCAGGCTCGATAAATTGCATGAGAGCCCGCGCGATCGCCTCTAACTGATCATCACAATTGGCAGTGTCTTTAAGGCGATTAATGAGTTGGCACACTAAGCCACCCGGATCTTTGCGCAGGCGGGCGAGCCGCTCTTGCTCTTGTTGATGCAGAACATCAGCCAGAGCACTGCTCACGGTAGAAATAAAGGTGCGATCGCTATGAGCTGGAGTCTGCCCCCATTGCAAGGAACCGAACAGCAGGATGCCGTAACAAGTATCCCGCCGTCGCACCGGGAATAAAAGCGTCCCTTGAATTCCGAGATCATCGGCAAGTTCCTTCCAGGAGCCGATACGAGGCTCTTCGCGGAGATCATTGACCCGCAGCGCACGTTGCTGGATAACAACCTGCTCCATCAAGTCACCTGAGGTCAGGGGGAAGTTTTTCTTCAAGAGTCGGTGAGGTTGAGGGGCTACATACCCCTGGCTGACAACATAATGGTTGACGCGGTCGTAGAGCCCCAACCAGAGCACTGCATACCCCAGTTCTTCTTTAAGATTTTCCAGCAAGTCTGAGATGAGCTGATCAAACTCTTCAGCTTCGCGCAATAGCTTCAAAATTCGGGCCAGCGCGTGCAACCGTTTTTCTGAATCGGAACCTGATATCATCGCAACCATTACAGTACTGCCATCATTTGGGTGTAAAGCGGTTCCTGCTGCAAGCTTGCTTGCGTCGCGTTAAAGAGGATGGTCTGTTGGCCAACCAAGCTCGAGAGCTAGTTTCTTCAGAGATGCTTGACGGACTTTAGCTCAACGCTGACCCAGCGACGACTCAACACTGTTGTCAACAGCAATGCTGCTAGCTAATAACATTGGCTATGTTACAGGTAGTCCGAACGTATCTCTGACCGTGTTTCCCGATAGGTGCCCGTAGTAATTGCCACTTTCTCGCGGGCGCTATCCGTATTTTCCTGAACTGGTTAATAGCATATGCTGTTGATTCTATCTTGAGAATGTCGATGAGCTAAAGGTTATAGGGATTTAAGATGACGCTGATGGTTGGCAGCCCCTACGAGGGGGCACATTGCTCGTGTAATCAATGAGACTCGCTAATAGTAGTTTTAACTTTATAGGATTTAGCCTGCATGCAAAAGTCGCAATAGGATTTCCCTATTACAGCGCAGACAGCGGGATTTGGTTGTGATTTGTCAATAGAATTCAATACAAAGCCATGGTTGATTGGTATCGATGGGGTGTACGTCCCCTTTTGTTTTATGGCTTCAGGCCCGATCCGGAATGGTTGCACCAGCGATCGCTGGCTTTCTTGCATACAGCATCGGCCCCACTAAGGACTACTCATCGTTGGCCCCCGCTGCAAAAGTCGCTGCAAACCTGGTGCCGCGATCGCTGCCAGTTTCAGGATGAGCGGCTATCGCAGACGATTTGGAACCAAACTTTCCCCAATCCCATGGGCTTAGCTGCTGGGTTTGACAAAGATGGTCTGGCGGCGCGAGCGTGGTCGCAACTGGGGTTTGGTTCGGCAGAGCTGGGAACCGTGACGTTTTATGCCCAGCCTGGGAATGCTCAACCCCGTCTGTTTCGGCTCCTTCGCGACCAGGCGGTAATTAATCGCATGGGCTTCAACAACGCGGGGGCGGCTCAACTGGCTCAGCGATTACAGGAATACCGCAAAGCGGAGCCGTTAGCGATTCCGATTGGCATCAATTTGGGTAAGTCCAAGATTACGCCTCTGGAAACGGCGGTGGACGATTACGTGCAGAGTTTCCGGTTACTGAAGGACTGGGGCGATTATTTTGTGGTTAATGTGTCTTCGCCCAACACGCCGGGACTGCGATCGCTGCAGGCCAGTGAAAATTTGGCGCCTATTTTAGCGGGATTGCAGGCTGAAAATACGGCGCAAAAGCCCCTGCTCGTGAAAATTTCGCCCGATCTGGAATGGGACGCGATTGCGGCGGTGCTACACCTAGCTCAGGCGCATCAGCTAGCGGGGATTATTGCTACCAATACGACGATTCGCCGCGATGGTCTCAAAACCGATCGGATCTTGGCTACCGGGAATCGGTCAACCGAGGAGACTGGGGGGCTGAGTGGGGCACCGTTACGCGATCGCGCAACGGCAGTGATTCGCTTTCTTTACAAAGAGAGTCAGGGACAGGTGCCAATTGTGGGCGTTGGCGGCATTTTTACGGCTCGGGATGCGTGGGCAAAACTTGCAGCTGGCGCGACGCTGCTGCAGGTCTACACAGGATGGATTTATGGTGGGCCAGAGATGGTACGGCGGGTGCTGTTAGGGCTGGTTCAGCAGCTGGAAAAACATCAGATGGGGCATATTTCAGAGGCGATCGGGCGGGACTTGCCGTTTTCAGGCTGAGGTTAAAAGCATCTGCGAGGGAGGCGTAGAGGGCTGGGGAGAGGGCTAGAGCAACGGTATTAGGAGAGTTGGGGGATCCTGAAAGTGTGCTCGATGTGACTGTATGGCGCTACACATTGCGTCGCTGCGATGGGAAAAGTATAAGGAGGGGGCTTCAGTGCTGCTATTGGAAATTCACGAAAGGCTACAGTTAGCGGTCGTAGTTTCCACAGGCGGCGATCGCAACTCGCTTATGGTGAGCAGCGTGATACCTCTGTGAAGTTAGCCTGCATCACAGTAATTTCATAGTAAGTTAAACTTTGTAGGTAGATGCCGCAGCATTGCCGCTCTTTGATGAACAGTTTGGCAAATTTCGGTATGGTGGTATCAACTAAGACATTCAGGTAATTAGAAGTGACTAGTAGATTGCTCTTACGGGTATTTGCTGCTGGTTATTGGTGGACTATCACCCGGCATATTCGTGTATCTTCCGTAGTCGGAGTTAGGTTACGAGTGTTGTATCTACAATATTGAAACTAGCTATGGCTAAGGTTACACCTCTCGTGGGGGAGGTACTCTGTGGCTGACTTTTCAGTTGTCATCTGTACCTACAACGGCGCCGGCAATCTATCACTGGTCCTGGAGCGGCTAAGGCATCAGCAGGCACCTGCAAGCCTCAGTTGGGAAGTGGTGGTGGTTGACAACAACAGCACCGACGATACGCCGTCTGTTGTGCGTGACTATCAGCAGGCTTGGGCTGGTGTTATCCCCTTGCACTATTACTTTGAGCGTCAGCAGGGGTTGGCCTATGCTCGCCGGTGCGCCCTGCGCCACGTGACGGCTCCCTTGATTGGTTTTTTAGACGATGACAATTTCCCCAGTGAGACGTGGGTCGGCGATGCTTGGCAGTTTGGCTGTCAGCACCCCCGGGCGGGAGCCTACGGGAGTGAAGTGCAACCAGTGTATGATGCGCCTCCACCAGAGGGTTTTCGCCGCATTGCCTCACTATTAGCCATCATCAATCGCGGGGATCAGCCTTTTGTCTACGCGGCACGACCCGGTGTTTTACCGTCTGGGGCTGGGATGGTGGTGCGCCGGGAGGCTTGGTTAGCCCACGTGCCTAAACAGCCGAAGCTTGCAGGTGTGAGCGATCGCTCTCTAAAGGCAAAGGGCGAAGACGTTGAAACCCTCTCTTACATTCGCGATGCGGGTTGGGAAGTTTGGCATAATCCCACTATGAAAATTCAGCATCATATTCCTACAGAGCGGATTCAGCCAGCCTATCTCATCAAACTCTGCCGTTCCGTAGGGCTGAATCGCTTTCCTTTGCGCATGATCCGCCATCGTCCGTGGCAGCGCCCGTTTGTCCTACCGCTGTATGCGTTGAACGATCTAAGGCGATTAGTGCTGTATCTTATGCGTCACTATCGCTCTCTTTCAGGGGATGTCATTTGCGCCTGTGAGCTGACCCTGCTGACGAGCAGCCTCATCAGCCCCCTTTACCACTGGTTTAGTGATCTATCAATGTTGGGGCGCACCGTAGGTGGGGCCTTGTTCCAACGACAGGCTCCGGACCACAAAACCGTCCTCTAGCTCTTCATTAAATGCGTCAGCCTGCTGTTCTGTTCTACGTTCCTCCCTCGCTCTGGCCGGATGCCATACCCCAGGATGCGGATCAGAACTGGGCAGGATTTGGATTAGGTGTCTATGCCTGGACGATACAGACGTATTTGAGGCTGCGGGATGCTGGTTTACCTTGTGCGCTGGTGGATCACTTGCCAGAACAGGGCATCGTGTTTTTGCATCGCAATGGCTTTCAATTCCACCAGCGAATTGAGGTGTCGCCCCGACGGCTGTTGGTTTGTTTTCAGGCCGATGTGCTGCCCCACCCCGATGCTCAGGTCCACATCGTCCAGAACCCAACTCAAGAAAATCGTCAGACTCAGACTTACTTTATGCCCCACTGGTCGCAGCCAGGGTTGCAGCCGCGGGCGCCGGAACGGGGCGATCGCTTCGAAACGGTCGCATTTTTTGGCCATACGAACAACCTATCACCCGAATTTACCGGACCTGAATGGAATGAGATTCTGAAGAAGCTAGGGTTGGTCTGGCATCCGGTTGTCAATACCAATCGCTGGAATGAGCATCGAACCCTTGATACCCGGTGGAATGACTACCGGCAGGTGGATGCTGTGGTGGCTGTACGGAGCTTTGCTCCAGATGTTTTGGCCCAGACTAAAGATTACTGCCATAAGCCGGCAACGAAGCTTTATAACGCTTGGTTAGCAGGAGTGCCGGCGATTCTGGGCCCCGAATCGGGTTACCGTGCCGCACGGCAGACAGACTTGGATTATCTGGAGGTAACCTCCCTCGCTGAGGTGCAGCGGGCGCTGATGCGATTGCAGGAAGATCCTGATTTGCGGCAGGCGATGGTGTGTAACGGACGGGCGCGATCGCGGGCGATTGCTCCCGAAACGCTAACGCAGCGCTGGCTCAACTTCATCCAGGACACTTTGTTTCCGGTCTATAAGCAGTGGTGTAGCCAGAGCCCTTGGCAGCAGCAGCTTCGTGTGCACTCCAGTCGCTTGAGCTATGGGGCGCGGCGGCTGCATCAGCGCTGGCAAGACTGGTCGTATTCTTGGGGGCGGGGATAGCTGAGGTGAAGATTTTCTATTACCAGCGACGCGATCGCATTGCCAACTTTGGTGACGAATTGAACACCTGGCTATGGCAGAAGCTGTTGCCTAAGGCGATCGTTCAAGCCGATGATGCTGTACTTGTCGGCTTGGGGACACTGCTGAATCATCTGCTCCCCAAGCGGTTGGGTAAAACCGGGCCGGTCTTCATCTTCAGTACGGGGGCTGGCTATGAAAAGCCGTTGGCTTCCATTCCTGACCATTGGCAGCTCTACTGTGTACGAGGACCGCTGACTGCTGAGCGCCTGCATCTAGCGGCTGATTTAGCGATTACGGATGGGGGTATCTTGCTGCGGCGATTGGTGACTGCTCAGCCAGATACTTCGGCAGTAAATCTAGTGGCGTTTATGCCTCATGTTCACCATGCCACGTTTGCGGGGGATGTTTGGGATTCTGTCTGCCAGGCCGCAGGGATGCGCTACGTTGATCCTCGCTGGCCCGTGGAGCAGGTGATTGCAGCGATTCAAGGCAGTCGCTTACTGCTGGCTGAGGCAATGCATGGCGCGATCGCGGCGGATGCGTTGGGCGTGCCTTGGATACCCTTAACGACGAGTCCGCGGATTTTGTCTTTCAAATGGCAGGACTGGTGCGCGTCGATTCGGCAGCCGTATCGACCTGTCTATTTGCCACCCTTGACGGCAGGTTATCCTCGCTATGCTCAGGGGCTGCGGTCGGGGTCGCGGATAGCCAAGCATTGGGGACAGGCGATCGCGCAGGGACATTGGCGTCCTTTGGCGTCTCAAACGGAGTGTATGGCAGCGGTTCTGGAGCGAGTGGCGCGCCAGGGTAGGCCAATTTTGAGCGATCGGGCTCATTTGGAAACTTTGACTCAGGCGCTGGAAGAAAAGCTAGCGCACCTGCGTCGCGATGCATCAGTGTGATTTCTCGAAATGAATATATCGCCGTAGGCTGGTGTCGAGATACGAGACCCAGCGTTTTCTGGTCAGGACAGTAAGGCCAATAGACCGGCTGGGTTCAGCTTAATGTCGGCAGTCTTAAATGGCGCTACCCGAACCTACGGTATTCGGATTTTGTCCCCTGAGAGAATCCAGGCAACACTTCATTCTTCGTTACATTGAAAGGGTGCTCGTGGCTCTGAGGGCTTCACAA